>JAGCKB010000283.1 GCA_017647725.1 Bacteroidaceae bacterium | reverse complement strand
CAGTCTTTTCGTGCTGCACGGTGAGGCCGGCAGTCGCAAATTGGGTAATATAGAGATTATTGGTAACGTAACCAACGTGCACACCGATGCTTATGGTTTTCTTTATCCCGGCGTCAATCCTTTTGCCAACGGAGAGGGACTCTCTTATACCACCTATCAAGACCTTAGCTATAGCACAGGCACTTGGGTAAATAAAGAGGTAAATACACTTATGGTATTCTCGTCCAATGCTGAGGTCGCAGGATATAATCCTTTCGGACTGAATGCCAAATTCTATAACAATGTGATGATGAAGCCTGTTAACAATTCATTTGTCTTTGCACGTAATGTGCAGACGGGCGACCCCTCGAACTATACACTCAATCGCCTTGTCTACTCAAAAGACGGACAGGTGTGCGTAGGTAATTATGTACCTGTACTCTATAAGCCGGGATACGCAATAGAGCAGTCGGGTGGTAACAACTTGCATCAGACCGACTATCAGGTGACAGCGGCTACAATTACAAATGGGCGATATATAATGTGGGACGCAAAGCACAACCGTTTCCTCTACATATCGAAGAACGAGCAGTATCCTCTTTGCGAGTCTGATATGCTTGGTAACTATCCCTCGGTACTGAATAATCCCGTACTCGATGCCAATGTCGATTTCTCGGGGCTCGACAGGTCGCCTGTTGGAATGCGTGCCGTTTATGCCTATATACAGTATCGCGAGAATTATAGCGAGGCAAAACCCTATTTTATTTTCCACGATGAGGCTCGCGGAGAGTATTGGCGCTATGAACTCACACAACTCGACAATGGTGGCGAAAAAGATAGTAAGAAACAGCTTAAAGGGGCCGAGGAGGTTGTTCCCGCCTACGAAATCACCGGCAGTCGTATGAATAATTTTGTACCGGGTAACCTTAATACCATCGTTTATAACTCTTGGTTCACTACAAACTATCTTTTCTATGCCGAGGGTGGAACTGTTTACCGTTATAGTGTGGCAAATGGCGATAGGACACCACTGTACACCGCTCCTGCAGGTTATGAGATTACATTGCTGAAATTCCGTGTCGAGGATAGTAACAGATATTCCGATAATTTGGGTCGTTGGCTCAGTATAGGAATGGAAAAAGAGAACTGTGGTGCTGTTGCCGAGATTCTGCTCAATACGGCATCGGATGTCGACAAGGATACCCCTGCGCTCTTTTACGACAGAGACAATGAAGGCAATCCCTTTGGAAAGATAAAGGATTTGCAGTTTACTCAGATATATATGTACACACTTCCCACATATTAAAACTATTATATTATGAGAAAATTGGCACTTTGGGCACTTCTCACCTGCTCCTTTGTTGCGACGGCACAGGAGGCTAAAAATATAACTATAAAAGGCGAGGTCGATGGTGTAAAACGCGGACGTCTTTACCTGTTGCTTAATCAGGGTGATAATCGTGTTGATACTCTTGCTGCAACCGATTTTAAAAAGTCGCGTTTCAAAATATCGGCAAAGATTGACGAGCCTTTGGTTACACAACTTGTGCTCGACGGTTATCAGGGAGGTTTCACTCTTTTTGTAGAGCCGGGCGAGAGTTACGAGGCTCGTTTGACTAACGATAACAGCGCTTATATAAAAGGAGGTCGTCTGAACGAGGCTTACACAGCTCATATGAGAGTCTCCGACTCGTTACAGGCCAAGATTAACACTCTGCAACAGCGATACGACTCGCTGCGCGCTGCGAGCAAGTTCCGCAGTGCCAGCAGGGTTAATGACACGCTGCGTATATGTAAAAATAGCTGGCAACAACTTACCGACGATTTTCTTTCACAGAACGATAATCTTATAACAGCCTACACTGTGTATTCGAATATTATGATGCGTGACCTTGGCGCCGCCGAGTCGCGTCGTATGTATAGTTCAATGGGCGAGGGTGCAAAGGCTACCCATTGTGCATCCTTGATAAGAGCGCGCATAAAAAAACTCGAAAAACTTGCTCAGAATGCCACTGCCCCCGACTTTACAGCCTCTACTCCCGATGGTACAGAGGTTACAATGAGCTGTGTCAAAGGAAAAATAAAAATTCTCGATTTCTGGGCAAGTTGGTGCGGACCCTGCCGAATGAATAACCCAGCTCTAAAGGCACTCTACGAAGAGTATCATCCAAAGGGATTAGAGATAATAGGTGTCTCACTCGATAACAATGCCGAGAAGTGGAAGGCTGCCATAGAGAAGGATGGACTCACTTGGGTAAATGTCTCGACGCTTGGTGGTTGGAACTGTTCGGTGGCGCGTCTTTATAATGTAAAGAGTGTGCCTGCACTATTTGTCTTAGACGAGAATAACCGTATTATTGCCTCGGGACTTCGTGGCGAGAAACTCAGAGAATTTATAAAAGAGAGATTAGACTTTTGATAATTGATATGATATGAAAAACTTATTGTTGATTTTGTTTGTGTTGGTTGCTGCATTACCCATCCACGCCGACAATGGGAGGTATGTTATTAAGGGAAAAATGAGTTGCGACTCGTTACGTTTCGAGAAGAAAAGAGTATCGCAACTGTTTCTTGTTGGCAATGTCGATGGTGCAGAGGTTACTATCGATACAGCCAATGTGGTTGACGGGTGCTTTACTTTCGAGGGCGATGTTCCTGCGCTTTTGGATGTTTATAGTATAACAGGATTCGATAATGGAGTAATTCAGGTTTTTCTGGAGGAAGGTGAGATTACAATATCCCCATTCGATGCTCGTTTCCCTGTTGCGGCACGTATAGGTGGTACACCTTGCAACGATGTTTTCCAGTCATACGTAGATGTCAATAATCTCTCTATACAGGAGTCGAAAGAGAGAATGCGTAATGCTTTGCCCAAGGAGGTACAAGAGGACAATGAAGTATCTGGCAAGATACGTAACTCGGTATTTCACTCGAATAATCTTTATACCAAGGTTGCCCTTGTCGATTTTGTCAGTAAGAATTTAGATTCTCCGGTTGTCTTGTATGTTATAAAATATGCTCTGTTCCCAATGTATACTCCACGTGCAATAGAAGAGCAGTTCCTCTCGGCTGTTCCTCAGTCGTTGCGCAGCCATCATATGTACAAGGAGCTCTCTAATGCTGTAAAAGCAGCCGAACTAAAAGAGGGTAAGCTTGCTCCCGATATCTCGGGATTCACACTCGATGGTAAGGAACTCACCCTTTCGAGTCTGCAAGGAAAATATGTGCTTATCGATTTCTGGGCAAGCTGGTGCGCACCTTGCCGTCGCGAGTTCCCATTTATTAAAGAGGCTCTTGCCTACTCCGAGAAGAGCGATAATTTTGTGGTGCTAAGCTATTCGCTCGACAGCAAGGAACCCGATTGGAAAAATTGTATCGAGAAAAACGAACTTGTCCACAAGAATTGGTTACATATATCAACCCTCAAAGGATGGAACAGCAATGCTGCAAAGCTTTTTGGTGTCGAGGGAGTTCCCTATACTGCACTCATCGGCCCCGATGGAAAGGTAATTGCTTTTGAACTTCGTGGCGAGGCGATGGTGAAAAGAATAAAGCGCATTATAGACGGTGCTGCAAAATAACACAACCTTCTAAAAAAAAGAAACAGATGATAAAGAATATAATATCGGCACTGTTTGCCATTGCAGCGTGCCTCTCGGTGCAGG
Source organism: Bacteroidaceae bacterium (assembly GCA_017647725.1). Lineage (GTDB taxonomy): Bacteria > Bacteroidota > Bacteroidia > Bacteroidales > Bacteroidaceae > HGM04593. Next base: position 3,447 of record JAGCKB010000283.1, on the reverse strand, counting down.
CACAGGATGTGTGCGTAATAAAAGGTCGCATAAATAACAATGCGCTACGCTACGACGATGCAAAAATAAAGATGGTCTATCTTACTCGTCTTGACGAGTACGACCGCCTGATAAAGATTGACTCGGCAAAGGTTAAGAAGGGAAAATACTCCTTTAAGTACCGTATGGAAAAAGATGAGCCCACGATGCTCTATCTTATAACAGGCTTCGACAATGGTAATATCCCATTATTTGTCGAGGCGGGAAATATTGACATTACTACCGATAGCGCAGCATATCCGTTAAATAGTTTTGTCTCGGGTACAATAACAAATAACCTCTATAACGAGTATAAAAAGATAGCAGAGGAGTGTGTGCAGGCACAGATTGACTCGGTAAAGGCCCTTGCAGCACGCTATGGCGACGAGTGGGTCAACAGTAAAGAGGGATTCGACTATCGCAACCGTCTGAATGCTATCGAGATAATGAAATGTAACAGCCGTCGTCTCAAGTTCCTGCTCGATAACAATAGCTCTCCCATTGCACCTCTTCTAATGGAACGCGAGCTTATGAAGCACATAGGCGAGGCCTATGCTATGCAGATGGTAGGTGCTATCAGCCATACGCTTTTCTCTCATCCCTATTACCGTTCGTTCAAGAGCAAGGCGCTTGCTCGTGACCTGAGAGAGGGCAATGAGCTACCCGACATTCCATTGCAGATGCAGGATGGCAAGGTTATCCATCTATCCGATTTCAGAGGGAAATTCGTTCTTATCGACTTTTGGGCAAGCTGGTGCAAACCCTGTATGAACGAACTTAAGTTCATTAAACAGATATATGACGAGACACGCGACAAGAAAGATAGTTTTGTGCTCATCAGCCACTCTTTCGACAAGAGCGAGGAGGCTTGGCAGAAAGCTATTGCCGACGAAGGTATCGGACGCGAAGATTGGATACATTCGTGCGATTTTATGATGGGCAAGTCGCCTGCCGCACGTATGATGAATGTGCAGATGATTCCTACCATTGTGCTTGTCGACCCCGAAGGACGCGCTATATCATTCACACTTCGTGGCGAGGAGGCTGTGGAACGCGTAAAGCAGATTCTGAGTGGCGACCTCTATTACCTGCAAGGAGATAAATAGAAATAAGAAACTGTTTGAATTTTATTTAGGAATTAGCTTATTAGACGCAAAAGTAACGGGAAAGCTACAAAAGAGTGGCGAAAATTTGAAAAGTATATACAAAAAAACTTGCCCCAAAAGAGAATATGGTGACTCATTTGTTATTGAGTCACCATATTCTTTATCTCTTATTTGGAAATCCTTTTACTCCTCCTTGTGTAGTACGCTGAAAATTCGGCTTGTGGTAAAGTATAATATCACTCCCGATGCAAGTCCGGCAAAGGCATCGACAAGATAATGTGCCTTGATATATACTGTTGCACAGCACAGAAGAACGTAGAATGGAAACAGTGCAGCCGCAAGCCCTTTTTTAGCCCTGAAAGCAAGTAGAATGAGTATAGTGGATACTCCTATGTGCGAACTTGGGAAAGCTGCTGTAGGACGCTCTCCCGATGCTTGCGCCATACTGACCAGCGATGTAAAAAGTCCATCCTTGTCGGCTTGTGGTATGTTAATCTCGGGATGCAGATTAAAATAATCGCCAATCTCGGGGTAGGGGCCAATGGCTGCAATCTCCTCGCCAATGACGGGGAAGTAGAACTGTGGTCCTGCTACAGGTAGGAATATGTATATAAGATAGTAAATGTAGAACGAGCCAATAATGATGAATGTGCATCTCTCAATATCCTTTGGTCGTTTGAATATATACCATAATGTAACTGCGGCTATCATTGGGTAGTACGACCAATAGCCCAGATTGAAAGCTTCGCGCCACCAATATCCGCTGCACACCTGCTCAAACAGAAGAGATGGCTGGCAACCAAACAACCATAACTCTTTACCGGCAAACCAGTAGTCGAGATTGGGGAATATGCGGTTAAATTCAAAGGTGTCGGGATACCAATACGAGAGCAGTGCCATCTGACCTATTATGCGCACAAAACGCATAGCAGGGGAGGGGAATTTTGTATAGGCATATATTATGACAAATGTGCCTGCCAATATCAGGAAACGTCCCAGGAGCATACTCTGCGGGTCTTGCAGTCGCTCGAAGAATATTATAATAAGAACTGTTGTTACAAGGTTATAGAGCAGGTTCAGTTTCTCTACTGCAAGAAAACTGCGTCTCTCCTCTTCGCGTTCAAAGAATTTCATAGCCATCTGTTTTCCTTATACCATTTAATTGTTTCGGCGGTGCCACGCTCCAGGTCATAGTCGATGCTGAAGCCAAGCTCTCGGGCAATGGGAGTGGTGTCGCACAGCCAGTTTCTCTGTTTCATTATATTGTATTTGTCGCTGTTAAGTGTCGAGGGTTTGCCTGTGATATGAGAGAACCACTCGGCACAGGCCGAAATTGCTCGTAACACCCATAGCGGTGCTTTTATATGCAATACTCTTTTTATGCCCAACTCGCGCTGTATGTAGTCGCTGAATGCGCGGCTGCAATATCCGCGAGGCTCGCTCACAAAATAGCTTCGCCCGGTAACCCCTTTTTCTATGGCAAGATATATGGCTTTTACAAGGTCTTTTACATATATAAAAGTTATTGTCTGAGGCTTGTATCCTACCGAGAAATCGATGTGTTGCTTAATGCTTACAGCCATCTGATAATAATCCTTTTCACGTGGGCCGTACACACCTGTGGGGCGCAGTATTACGTATGGAAAATCGGGGATGCTGCGCAGGTACTCCTCGGCAATGAGCTTGCTCTCACCGTATGCTGTATTTGGACAGGGCGTGTCGCTCTCGAGTATTGGGGCGTAGGGCTGTTTTTCGCGTACAGGACCAAACACACTAAGCGAACTCAAATAGATAAACTGCTGTGGAACAATGTCAAGCTTTCTCAGTGCCTCGACAAAGTTCTTTGTGCCATCGCTGTTTATGCGTATAAAATCCTTTTTATCGAGACATTTTGTAGCTCCTGCCGCGTGAATTATGCAGTCCCACTTTTTACTCGTTGTAATAAATTCGGATAGCTGTTGCTCTAATTTCTCTCTGTTGCCAAAATTAAGTTCTATGAAATTAATGCGGCTGTCGGTTAGAAATTTTCTGCTGCTGGTGCCACGTACTCCTGCCCATACCTCGTGTCCAAGTTCCAATCCTTTTTCGACGATGAAACTGCCTATAAAACCGCTGGCGCCGGTAACTAAAATTTTCATTTCTGAATGTCGTTACTGTAATTATTGTGCAAAATTACTTAATTTTTAGAAGCTGTTTAAATTTCTAAAAAAAATATTCATATAGAAGCTGACGGTTTCGTCGTTTTTTATATTCAAAAATGCCTGTTTGTTTCTTTTTTGCGGTTACATAGCCCGCTATGCGCCCTTAAAATATAAATAAACAT
>JAGCKB010000282.1 GCA_017647725.1 Bacteroidaceae bacterium | reverse complement strand
GTTATAATTGAAGGAAATACATCGTTGATAGGTTCAATATTTAGCAATCTCACAGAGAATGCCATTGCCTATTCCGAAGGTAAAAATATCTATATCACACTGCTTGAAAACTCACAAGAACTGGTTCGTATTCGCTTTGAAGATGATGGGAAAGGTGTTGGAAAAGAGCAACTGCAACTCCTCTTCGAACGATTCTACCGCGTAGATAAAGGGCGCTCTCGTCAAAAAGGAGGAACGGGGCTTGGTCTTGCAATTGTAAAACACGCTGTTCTGTTTCATGGTGGCACAATCACCGTCACTAATCGCCCGAATGGTGGATTAAGGTTCGATTTCACCCTGAGTAAACATAACATAGCACCGGCGACCACATAATTGCAGTCGCCGGTGTCAATCTTCTCAGGTCGCTATTAAACGTTATAGTTTATCGTATGCAACTTTAATCTGCCTCATCGCTTTTTCAACAACAGACAGCGGACAACCTATGTTCATACGCATAAATCCTTCTCCTCCCTCGCCAAACATTGCTCCATCGTTCATACCTACCTTTGCACGTTTTACAAAAAAATCGATAAGCTCGTCGTGCGAAAGTCCTAATCCGCGAGCATCTATGAATATCAGATACGAAGCCTGGGGACGTATCATTGAGAGCTTGGGCATATTCTCCTTAATAAACTCCTGAACATAGTCGATATTCTTCTCGACATACTCCAACATCTGTGTCAACCACTCTTCGCCCTCTTCGTATGCAGCAGCAACTGCCTCGGTCGAGAAAAGCGGTGCAAAATCGAGCTCATTTATACGCAGATACTCGCAGTATCGGTGGCGCAACTCGGGATTGGGGATTATGTGATACGAACTCTTTAGCCCTGCAATATTGAATGTTTTGCTTGCCGCCATAAGTGTTATGCTGTTTTGTGCTGCACTATCGCTTACTGTGGCAAAGGGTGTATGTGAATACCCTTTTAACAACATATCGCAGTGAATCTCATCTGATATAATAAGCACATTGTTGGCATTGCATATTTCGGCCATACGCAGTAACTCCTCACGGCTCCATACACGACCACCGGGGTTGTGTGGATGGCACAGAAGAAACATCTTACACTCTTTTGCTTTACGCTCGAAATCTTCAAAATCGATAGAGTATGTGCCATTTACCAATTTAAGAGGGTTGGTAACTACCATGCGCCCGTGGTCACGTGTGACGTGGTCGTAGGGGTGATAAACGGGTGGCTGTATAAGTACTCCATCACCGGGCTTTGTGAAACACTCAATGGCAAAGGCAAGTGCCGGGACAATGCCACCCACAAAACCAATCTCCTCCTCGCTGACACTCCAAGAATATCTTCGTTTCACCCAATTTATAATGGCAGGTTTCCATCGGGGCGAGAGGAATGTGTATCCGTATATAGAATGTTCGACACGACGGCGCAGTGTCTCGCAGACACAGGGAGGTACTGCAAAGTCCATATCGGCTACCCACATAGGTATTACATCATCGCAGCCGAAAATATCGTTTAGGGCGTCGTGCTTGACGCTTGCAGTTCCTCGACGTTCTATTATCTCATCAAAATTGTATCTCATAATTTGCCTGTTTTTATTATCTCTATACGGTTTTCTGTGGCGTTGTATGCTATTCCTTCACCCTCTATGAATCTCTTTAGTGTGCCATTGGCGGCAAGCTCTTTCACCTCTCCGGTGTGCATCTTTTTGTCTTGTATGAGCCACACCTTATCGGCAAGCTGTAGCACAAGTTCAAGGTCGTGAGTCGATACAAGTATTGCCTTTCCTGTGTCGTGTGCCAATCGCTGCAGCAGTCGGAATAGTTGTACGCGGCTATTAAAATCGAGGAATGCGGTGGGCTCATCGAGCATTATCACCGGTGTCTGCTGTGCAAGGGCTTTTGCTATCATAGCCTTTTGTCTCTCTCCATCGCTCAGCGTCTCTACCCTTCTCTCGGCAAGATGGGTTACTCCAACCATATTCATTGCTTCGGCAATAATCTCCTCGTCGTGCTTGCGCAAATGACCTAAGAAGTTGGTATATGGCGAACGTCCCATTGCCACAACCTCGCGTACCGTCAGATTTTGAATATTGCCATTTCCTGTGAGTACCACTGCCAACTGTGTCGACAGTTCCGATGCAGTGTGGCTGTTGCTCTTTCCGTCGGGATATGTTATGCTGCCCGATAGTGGCTGTTGAAATGCCGATAGAGTGCGCAGCAGTGTCGATTTTCCTGCGCCATTGGCACCTATCAGTGCTACGAGTTCTCCGCGCTCAAGGGTAGCATCAATTACACCCATAACAGGCTGTTGTAGCCTGTTATGGGTGTAACCAATTGATAAATTATTTAGCTCAATTGCTGCCATTAACGATACTGCATCCACTCATTCAGTTTGTTCAGAATCTCGGTTTGTGTAGCAGCGGGCATTGAGCCGATACGTGCCTTGTGGCTGCCGTTGGGCTCGATGTAGATGTGGATGTTCTTCTTGTTACGGTCGCGCAACCAGGTAACACCGCTTGCAGTCCAGGGGTCCCACTCGCCATAGATGAAAATCATCTTCGGGTCGTTCTCGGTAAGAAAATCGGTTACGAAACGATAGTTGTAATCGTCAAAAACAGTATTTGCCCACTGCGAGGGAAGCATTACGCGCTTGTAGTAACCCTCTACATCCTCTACATTAATGTAATCCTTAAATGGGTCTACATTATAGCCGTAGTAACCAAAGTCTTTTACTGCCTGCACCGAGAATGACTCGAGGTCATTTTTGCGTGAGAAATAGTTGGGTTCGCACTTTTTGATAAAATAGTCGAACTTCTCCTTGTCGCTTGATGTTGCAACGGGAATCTCGGCTGTTGATTCGCCCCACTGCCAGAAAGAGAACTGATACTCAAGAACACACAGGTCGTAAATAGTCTCAATGGGAACATAGAATGTGTACTCATTCTCTGCGCAATATTTGCTGAACATAGGCAAAATAGCCTCTTTACGCTCTAACAGCTGGAACTGGAAATTGCGGATAGCATCGCGATTGGCTTTTGTCGATGCCTGCTCAAGGAACGACTCGTGACGTCCATCCTCCAACGCTCGGCTTAATGGTGCAACGTAAGGAACAGAAACATCTACATCCTCGGGATAGTAGGCGCGGTAGAAGATTGTTGTCGAACCACCCTTGCTGATACCTGTAGAGGCCCATTTACCGGTATAGTATTTCTTGAAAGCTGTTGTAATTGCGTGGTAGTCGTGCATTGAGTTTGCAATTGTCATATAGTCCCAATTCAGATTCTCGGGCTTTGACTTTGAGAAGAAACGGTACTCTACAAAAAGAATATTTGCATCGAGAATACGTGTAAGCTCCTCCATATAGCGCTTGCTTCCAAAAGCATAGTCGCCACCGTAACCCTCGGTAACGATAACTGTGGGACGGTCGAAGCCTCTGTGTCCCAACATTACACGCTGCTCAAATGTACCAACCTCGGCATTGTTAGGGTCGATGAGCTGAGTGAATTTCATAAGATAGTAGCTACGTGTAGTATCGGCCTTCTCAATCTTTTCGTATCCCGAAATTGCCGAAATTTTGCCGAGCATTGCCTCGACACCATCGTTGCTTGCAAATGCTGTTGTCACAGCAAACAGCATCATTGCAATTGTGAGAATGTGTTTACGCATAATTTTTATTTTTTGTGTTAATTGATTGCACTGAATACAAAATTACCTTTGCAAATGAGAGGTATCAAATGCAAAGATAATTAAATTTAATAAGATGCAGTTTATCTTTCTTTTAAAAATAATTCAATTACTGCCGGTATACCAATTATTTCTTTAGAATTTTCGGTATAATCTCTTCCATAACCAAGTACACTGTCTAATCTTGTGGCAACTCAACCACAGCATCTATGGGGTAATGATCCGATAGCGAACGAAGCTTATGAAGTGTACGACCCTCGGTTTCAATAGGTTGCCAATAGTTATATGTGTGCAGGCCGAATTTATGTACCTTGAAATGTGGAGAGAGGAAAATGTGGTCGATGCGACTGTCGGTTTTATACTCGGGGTTGAAAAAGTTCATCGAACCTGTCTCACACATCCTGTGTTTGGCGACAGTATAAGAGTCGATTAGCATCTTCGAGCCTGTGAGTATGTTGTATATGCTGTCGTTCTGGTCGACGTTAAAATCGCCTGTTACAATGTAAGGTGCTTCGCCACAAATCTCTTTTATTTTCTTAAGTACAAGTTTGGCACTCTCGCAGCGCGCTACTTTGCCTACGTGGTCCATGTGAAGATTGAATGCAAAAAAATGCCATTTGCTGCTCTTGTCCTCAAATTCTCCCCAAGTGCATATACGGCAAAGTGCGGCATCCCAACCGCGTGAACCTACCGAGTCGGGGGTCTCCGATAGCCAGAAATTACCATTCTTGATACAGCGCAGTCGCTCTTTCTTGTAGAAGATGGGGGCAAACTCGCCTTTCTTGGCTCCGTCGTCCCTGCCAACACCAATGTAGTCGTAACCCTCGATGTTGGCTTTAAGATCATTAATCTGATTATATAGTACCTCTTGTGCGCCGAAAATATCCCAACCCTTATAATTGATTAAGGAGTATATCTTCGGTGCGCGGACATCCCAACCATTCCCCTCTTCTCGGTCCTGTTTCTTGTCGAAACGGATATTGTACTGCCCTATTGACAAGCTCTGTGCCACTGCCGATAATACATATACAAATAAGAAAAACGAAAAAAATGTACGTTTCATAATCCTATTTTATCTCTATGCTGTTGAGCAGCTCCAGTTTACCGTCATCAATTATCTTAAGTACCATCTCGCCAAAAAGACCATTCACCCAGGCAAACCAAGAACGGGTGAAATTCTGTGGGTTGTCAACATCGAATGACTCGTGCATAAAACCTGTTCCGGCATCGGTGTTCATAAGCATCTCTACACACTCTTTTATCTCGGTATCGTCGGTAGATGTCAGGGCTTTCATAATGATGCTCATAGGCCAGGCCATATTATAACCTACGTGTGGGCCACCGATACCTTCGGCAACCTTTCCTTTGAAGAAATAGGGATTGCTGTCGCTCCACACAAATTTGCGTGTATTAAGGTAGATTGGATCGTTGGCAAAATCTTTGTCGAGATAGGATAACGCAAGCAGGCTGGGTACGTTGGCATCGTCCATAAGCAGATGGTTCCCGAATCCGTCAACCTCAAAGGCATATATCTTACCAAAGCGAGGATGGTTGTATATGGCATACTCTTTTAGTGCATCCTCGACCTCTTGAGCGAGTTGCAGACACTCTTTGGCAATATCATCGCGTTTGTTCACTTTGTTTAGTATCTCGGCTGCTTTTCTCAGCGAGCTTACGGCAAAGAAATTCGATGGTACAAGGAATTGCAACACCGTTGCATCGTCCGAGGGACGGAACGAAGATACAATAAGACCAACAGGCTTCACCGGACTTCCCTTACCTCCATTACCAAGCGTGTCGAATGCTCTTGCTGTTGTGCGCAAAAAGGTGTAAGGACCTACTCCATCCTTACGCTGCTGCTCGCGGAATGTCTTTATTGTGAGCTGAATACTCTGTAGCCACTCGTCGGCGAATATCGACTCATCGCCCGATAGTTGCCAATATTCATAGGCCAGACGTATCGGATAGCAGTGTGAATCTATCTCCCATTTTCTCTCGTGTACTCCGGGAAGCATTTTAGTGAAATCGCTTGCCCACTCGCCCACCTTATCGGTCTCTTTGTAGAAGGCATTTGCGTATGGGTCAATGATAATGCAACGCATCTGACGCAGAATAACACCGGCTATCATTTTACGCAGTTCGTCATCTTCGTTAATGAATCGCATATATGTCCACACCTGTGCACCCGAGTCGCGAAGCCACATAGCTGCAATATCGCCGGTGTAGACAAATGTATCGCCCTCGCCGTTGGGATAGACGGTTGTGTCCAATGTGTTAGGGAAACAGTTGGCAAACATCCACGCAAGTTTCTTGTTTTTCAGTGCGGCTGCTGTCTCTACAATCTTTTTCTCTACCGCTTGCGATATAAAATGTCTTTCGTTTATTGGAGGACGTTTCGATACATACTCCTGTGCTTTACTCTGCGTAGTTAATAGCGGTAACAGTAATAGTAATAAAATGCTTAATTTTTTCATATCGAAATTGTATTTTTTACAAAGTTTATCATTAATGCGTACAAAACAAAATTACTGCTTGGCAATGAGGACTTACCTTCTTTGTCAAGAGAAATAATACATAAAACAGTGTCTTGTTTTTGTATAACGCAAATATAAATATACTATTTTTTATAATAAAGAGAATTGCTTATTTTTCTGCCGTATCTTGTAAATTACGAACAAGAGGCTGTGTGCAGTTCTTTTCGTTCCGGCTATGAGTACAAGCATCTTCAGATGCGAAAATAATTGTCGGGATATGAATCCCTATACTCAGAAATGAGGATGAAAAAATATTATTGGTGTCCGGTAAAACTTTTTTAGTCTCTCATTTAGTCTTGTTTGCTAAATTCAGCCTTTCATTGTTCTTTTTCTCCTACTTTTCGTGCCGACGAAAAGTAGGCAAAAGGCTCTGCGCACG
>JAGCKB010000027.1 GCA_017647725.1 Bacteroidaceae bacterium | reverse complement strand
CAGTGTCATTATAGCGTAACCTCCTTTCTTCTCTTTATGTTACGCAACGAGAACAGACACAGAATGAACAACAAAAGTTCGGCAATAGTCCAAGCCGCAGCAGCAGCATAATAGGAATATTCGTTGCAAAAAATGAGCATAAACGATACCGAGATTACTGCCGAAATCCAAATATTACGTTGGAAACTCTTAGCAGCTCCCAGATTCAGCAGTCCCACAATCCCCACTATATAGTTCATACAACCAAAGAGCAGTACAGGTGCCATAAGCCACACCAATGTACGTGCAATCTCGAAGTCGATATCAAGACCCAAATAGATATACAACAGTTTAGATGAGAGTACAAAAGCTACTGCAACAACAGAGAGCAACAAGAAAGCCCATTTCACAAGACGCATAAGCACCGTTACGTTATCGGCACTCTTCTCGCCATAGAACAATCGGCTGATATAAGGGAACAGAGCCATTGGCAAGGCATTCAAAATTGTCTGCACCGCCTTAACTATCTTCTCAACAGCACCATATATACCTACTGCTGCCTCACCTGCAAATACGCGAAGCAGAAAGATATTGGAGTTTCTGTAAAGTTCCATTCCTATGTTAGAGACAAAAATGTGCCATCCGTCGCGATACTGCGCCTTTACGGCTGCAAACGTCGGCATAGCAAATTTAATGCCAAAATGCTTCATTGCAATCCACAAGCTTGCCACACCGGCTGCAATATATCCCATCGAGTTAAGCAGTACCACATAAACATAGTCGCTCTCTTTGGTAATAAAAATAAAGATTAGTCCGGCAAAGACAAATTTAGAGATTACATTAACAATGGTAAGATACTTCATCTCCTCGAGTCCCTGGAACAGCCATACAGGGATAAGAATATCGCCAAAGACAATTCCAAGCGCAAAGAGATACATCAGCACATCGTCGCCATCCATAAATATCGCCACCGCAGCAAGCACAGGCAGCACCACTGCCAATGAGATAATGAGACGCGCCATAATAGTGGCATTAAAAATCTCATTAACCCTGTTATTATCGTCACGATGCACCGAAATCTGCCTTGTAACCGAAAAGCGGAAGCCATAGTTACCTGCAAGAAGCAGATACTGGGCAACGGTGTATATAAAGAGGTAAGCACCGTATCTCTCCTCGCCAAGCACACGTATAAGATAAGGCATAGTTATAAGGGCAAGCAGATAGCTCACCCCGTTAATCATCGACAGGGAGAAGAAATTGACCATCACCCTGCGATATTTGCCTATCTTGGAACGTAAACTCATAGAGGATTTCTACTACTTGTCTTTTTTTGTCAGTGCCTCCTCATTTATAGCAAGACGCTGTTGTTTTACAGTCTCTTTAACCTGTTTCTCGACCATAAGCCAAGCTACGTGTCCGAAGAATGTGAGGAACACAATAGAGATTAACATAAACATTCTCTTAGGCGCCGACGGCAAACGAGGAACAACCGCAGGCTGCATTACCGAAAAGACCGGAGTACGCTCCTGCACCTTTGCCTTGGCAAGCTCCTTTTGCTGAGCCATCTGAGTGTAGATAGAGTAAGCGAGCTCCATCTCGTCACGCAGACGGTTCTCCTCTATTTTGGCGCTATAGGTTATTGAGCCAAGAGCGTGACGGTCGGCATAAAGAGCATAGGCTTTTTGCTTTTTGTCATAATCGGCCTTTGCCTCTTCGTAAAGCGCATTGCTATATTCAAAATCCTTTAATGTTTTTCCTGTTCGGTACTTTGTAACATAATCCTGCAACAGCGATGCTACCCTATCGGCAACCTGCGCGGCAATCTTTGCATCCTGCATAGTAACCGATATTGTAACCACCTCGTTACCTACATCAACCGAGCATAATACAAGTTTGCGCAGTTTGTTTATCACGTTTGTCTCACCCTCGGAGTAGCTGTAATATGTAACATCCTCGGGAACAGAGACTCCGCCTCCCTTTGGTATAAGCATCTGCTTCAATTTAAGCGGCAGTTCAACAATATACATCCACCAGGCTTTACTCTGATGCGAGCGTATATAATCGAAAAGCGTCATATCAATCTCGCCATCACCCGACTTTACATTCATTGCATAAAGGTCGGCAATGAACACCGTCGAGCCCACTATCTGCGGATACAACTCGGGATAGATAGCATCGTTGCCCCCTGTCATATCTCCCACGTTTACTCCCGCCATAGAAGCAAGAGAGCCAAACGCACCAAACGAAGAGGATTTTGCAGCCTCGGGCGCAAGCACCACCTCCGATGTATAACGACGCGGAATACTGAATGCAATTATCAGTGCCACTATTGCAGCAATTATACAGTTTCTGATAAGTCGGCGTCGGTCGCTCCACACACGACGCAACAGCCACAAAATATCAATATTACCCAATATATTCATAGCCTCTTATTTCAAAAGATTTATAAGTGCAATTACAACTGTTGCCAACGATGCAGATGTTGACGAAAGCGAAAGAATCTCGGTAGTGCTCATTCCCTGACGATGCACCTTTGTAGGCACTATAATTTCGCATCCGGGCTGAATGAGTTTACTCTTGCTTCCCTTGGCACGTGCTACTGTACCATTTTTGTAAATGATAATCGCCTTTGATTTCTTCGCATTCTGACCATATCCACCGGCCTGTTCTATATAATATTTAAGGCTCTCACCCTCTTTATATGTCACAGTATTGGGATAGATAACATTTCCCGATATTTTTACTGTATTCGAGAACTGAGGAATAATAAGTTTATCGCCATCCTGCAATACAACGTCAAAATCGCTTCCGGGATTACTCATTGCCTTATCTAACTCAATACCCACAGTGTGGACATCAAGTACCTCTATCTTGCTTATATCCACCGAGTCCATCTGTCGCTGTACGGTGCGCAGCGTCTGAAGCGCACGAGTCTTCTCTTCGGGTGTCATACGTCTTTCGAGTCGCGCACCTTTCGGATAGGCTCTATCCGAGAGACCACCTGCACTCTTTACAAGGTCGCTAAGGCGCATATTCTTTCGGTCGAGCACGTATGTACCGGCAAAGGCAACCTCGCCCGAAATCTCAACATTCTGCTGCTCATAATAACCGGGAGAACGGCGCACATAGACTGCATCGTAAGGCTGAAGTTTAAAATTGCTACCGCGTGACACCAGCAGTCCTTTATCGATTGAGAATGTAAATGTCTTGGCAATAGTATCGTTGCTTGTAAGCGCATTGGAATCCCTCATTCTTCTAACAACCTCGACACGTGCAGTTGATGCCTTATCTTTCAGTCCTCCTGCCATAAGAATTACATCCTCAATGGTTGTATTCTCGGCAAAACGATATTTTCCGGGCATTGCTACCTCGCCATATACATCTATAACCTTTATCTCCTCCATGTCAGAGAGCGACGGGATATAAAGAACATCATTACTACGCAACTCAATATCCATTACCGTTCCCTCCAATATACCGGTAACATCCACCGACTGATTCTCCATTGTAAGGTCGGGCAAACGACGATTCAAGAGAGCACGATTTACAAAAGCATCGGGCTTAAGACCACCTGCACGCTCTATGAGTTGCTTTACAGTTCTTATATTTCCACCAAGTTGGAATTTTCCGGGGCGGAACAGAGCACCCTTTGCCTCTACCATATTCTCGTAGCTATCGGCAATGGAATCGACCGACATAATATCACCATCACGCATCTTGAATGCTTTCTGTTCCTCGGCATTGAGAGTAAAAATCTGACGCTCACGATCGCCCATACGCTCTATACGTATATCGCCACGATAAGCTTCGCGAGCAAAACCGCCGGCATAGCGCAAAAGATCGGCTGCACTCTCGGTTGTCTTCATCTCATACAGCATAGGACGCTTAACCTTACCCTGCACATCCACAAGGCAGTCGTAAGTATCAACAATAATTGCGTCACCATCTGACAGGCGAATATCATTAGCTGTTTTTCCGTTAAGCAAATAGTCGTAAACATCGACAGTTACAATAGTTTTTCCACCACGAGCAACCTTAATGGCACGCAGTGTACCAATCTCATTTACTCCTCCTGCCTGATAAATAGCGTGGAACACCGAAGCAAATGCCGAGAGAGCATAAGTTCCGGGATTCTCGACCTCGCCCATAACACTCACCTGAATTGTACGTATCTTACCAAGAGACAACTTGATGTGAGCATTTGGGTCATCACCTGAAATACCTGCATATATGCGACTGAATTGCTCTTTCAGATAGTTGTCGGCCTCCTTGACAGTCATTCCGCTAAGATAGACAAGTCCCAGCATATCGATGTTCAGATAGCCATCGGGAGTAATCTCATCAATCACAGTCGACTGCGATGCACCCCATACATCAATAACAACCTCGTCACCAGGGCCCAATTTATAATTTTCGGGAGTGGCCATATTCATATTAGGCTCGAAATTCAGCGCCTTGTCACGGAAGATATTATGACCGAAAATTTTGGGACGCTCCTCCAATTTCATATGCAGCTCCATAAGAGCAACAGAATCGGGTATAAGCACATCAAGAGAGTCGGAGAAGAAACCAAAATCCTGCGAAATAGGCAAACGTTCCCTCTCATACAAACCGTTATCTTGTTCCTTAGCATTCTTCTTTTTTCTTTTTCCCTGCTTCTCAAGTTTTTCTTTCTCCTCGAGATAGGTCTTACGTAAACGGTTGAGCTGCGATTCGGGAACACCCTTTTTCAACAAATTTATAACAATCTGTTTACTATCGGTACCTTTGGCCTGCTCGGCCTTAATGTACTCCATAATCTCTTCATCAGTCATTACCCCACCATCGGAATAATTGCTCGTCTGAACAGTTTTATTCTTATTATTCGAGACGGTCTGTTTACGGTTGCTATTTTGTGCGAAAGTGCACTGCAATACCATAATCAGAATCAAGAGCAGATAAGTTCGTCGCATTTTTTTATTCATTTAATTTACAATTATTAACTTTTTCGATGACAATTATATAATTAACGCACACGCGCAAAAAATATTGCCCTGCACGATGCATTATTTTTTCACTCGAAGTGCAAAGATAGTACTATTTTTTCTTAAAAAAGCACATTATAATAAGCATTAGGTAAAATTCCAACGAAAAAATCGTATCTTTGCATCGATTTTTTCACATTATGCTTCAAAAAGGCTAAAACAGCTTGCCAGCATATTATTAAACCAAAAATAGAAAAAACAGATGAAAGCATACGTTTTTCCCGGCCAGGGAGCACAATTCAGCGGAATGGGTAAAGAGCTTTATGATATGAACCCATTGGCACGAATATATTTCGAGAAAGCGAATGAGATATTAGGTTTCCGCATCACCGATATAATGTTCAACGGTACCGATGAGGAGCTTAAACAGACCAAAGTCACCCAACCCGCCGTATTTATTCACTCGGTCGTGACAGCGATTGCCCTTGAGAGTGAATTTACCCCCTCTATGGTTGCAGGCCACTCGCTTGGCGAACTATCGGCACTGACTGCCGCCGGCGCCCTCTCATTTGCCGATGGACTGACACTCGTATACAAACGTGCGCTCGCAATGCAAAAAGCCTGCGAAATGCAAGAGTCGACAATGGCGGCTATCATCGCCCTACCCGATGAAGATGTAGAACGCATCTGCAAAGAGGTCAGCGAACAAGGCAACCTTGTTGTGGCAGCCAACTACAACTGCCCCGGACAGATTGCAATCTCGGGAACCAAAGAGGGTGTAGCCCTTGCCTGCGAAGCATTGAAAGCCGCAGGAGCAAAGCGAGCATTACCCCTTAACGTAAGCGGTGCATTCCACTCTCCACTTATGCAACCGGCAAAAGAGGAACTTGAGGCAGCAATACGCGAGACAGTATTCAAGACCCCTATCTGCCCCGTCTACCAGAATGTAGATGGCAAGCCACACACCAACCCCGACGAGATTAAAGAGAACCTTATAGCACAACTCACCTCGCCCGTACGCTGGACAAGCGACGTAAATGAGATGATAAACGATGGAGCCACCGAATTCATCGAGTGCGGTCCCGGCACCGTTCTTCAGGGTATGATAAAGAAAATATCAACAGCCGTTACAACCACAAAGGCATAATCAAAAGAATATATGGCAAATAAAATTATAATATACCAGATGTTACCTCGCCTATTCGGTAACACAACAGCAAACAGTGTCGAAGGTGGCACTATAGCACAAAACGGATGCGGAAAGTTCAACGACATCACCGCTAAGGCACTGCGCACAATACACAATCTGGGAGCAACCCACGTGTGGTATACAGGCATACTCGAACACACCACCCGCACCGATTACACACAGTACGGAATAGAGAACACCCACCCCGCAACAGTTAAGGGTGAGGCCGGTTCACCCTATGCCATAAAGGATTATTACGACGTCGACCCCGACCTCGCAGTAGACGTACCCAACCGTCGCAAAGAGTTTGTCGCACTCATAGAGCGCACTCACAAAGAGGGAATGAAAGTGATAATGGACTTTATCCCCAATCACGTTGCGCGTCACTACAAGAGCGACAATCGTCCTGCCGGCACATACGATTTTGGTCAGAACGACGACAAGAGCGCTTTCTTCCTGGGACACAACAACTTCTACTACCTTGGCGAGCAAGACTACGGATGCAACATCGATGCAAAAGATAGTGCCACCGAGAGATATAGTGAATCGCCACTGCGCGCAACAGGTAACGACTGTTTCGGTGCTCCATCGCGCAACGACTGGTACGACACAGTGAAACTTAATTACGGTATCGACTACCGCACCGGCAACCGCCAGTTCTGCCCTGTCCCCGACACCTGGGTAAAGATGCTTAAGATTCTTAAATATTGGGCATCGCAAGGAGTAGACGGATTCCGTTGCGATATGGTCGAGATGACCCCTGTTGAGTTCTGGAACTGGGCGCTGCCTAAGGTTAAAGAGGAGTATCCTCATCTCATATTCATTGGCGAGATTTATCAGCCACACATCTACCGCAGTTTCATCAATGAGGGACACTTCGACTATCTCTACGACAAGGTTGGTCTCTACGACACCCTGCGCGCAGTAATGAATGGTTGCGCCTCGGCCAACGATATTACATATACCCTACAGAGCACCTCGGATATTCGTCAAAATATGTTGACATTCTTAGAAAACCACGACGAGCAACGCATAGCATCCGACTTTTTTGCATCCAAAGCCGAGAGAGCCCTTGCAGCACTCATTGTATCGACCACAATAGACAGCCAACCTTTTATGCTATATGCAGGCGAGGAGCTTGGAGAGCGAGGTATGGACAAGGAGGGATACAGCGGCGTCGACGGTCGCACCACGATTTTCGACTATTGGAGTGTCGACACATTACGCCGTCGCTGCAACAACGGCAAATATAATGACGAGCTTCTAACAGACGAAGAAAAAGCATTACAAGAGTATCATCGTCATCTGCTCACAATGTGCAATAGTAACGAAGCACTGCGCGAAGGACGATTCTACGACCTACAGTATGCCAACCCCTATAGCGAGCATTACGACAGCAACCGCATTTACAGCTATTTGCGAGGAAGCGAAAAAGAGCTACTGCTCATTGTAACAAATTTCGGCGACAGTAACCGCAGTTGCAAAGTAACTATCCCCCGAGAGGCATACGCTTACTTCTCGCGAGAGGCAACAGACAGCACTGTAAACACTAACGAGCTGCTGACCGGAAAAGAGCTCAGCATTACCCTATCGGCAGACGAGCCCATAGAACTTGAGATTCCCGCAAACGGTGGAGTAATAATACCCTTGAAATTTTAAACAGCTTCTAGAAGCTGTTTAAAATTATATCGCCAAGTTTTGTATAGATTAAGAATAGAATGTTTATTTATTTTTAAAAGGCGCATAGCGGGCTATGTAACCGCAAAAAAGAAAGAAACAGGCATTATTGAACATAAAAAACGGCGAAACTATCAGCTTCTGTAAGAAAATATTTTTTAGAAATTTAAACAGCTTCTAATAATGAAACGATTTTTTATCACATTCGCAATACTGTTTGCTGCTTTTACAGCAATACAGGCACAAGCCAAGCTCGACCTTAGCGTTATAAAGGAGACTGTTGAAAAAGAGAAGAGTTATTTCCAGGATATAGTAAATATATTCCTAAACGACGATCCTCTTTTACGCACCGATGATATTGCCCTTGTATATTACGGGCACTCCTATCTGCCCACATACAATGGAGGCAACGATAAAAACGAAGAAGAGCTAAAGAATCAAATGGCCAAAGGCGACACAAAAAAAGTTTACGAGATTGCCAAAGAGATACTCTCGTATAACCCTGTAAGCCTTAACGCACTCTTTTATGCTTGGCGCTCGGCTAGCGATTTAGGCAAGCCCGAGAGCGAAACAACCTCTTACGTCACAAAATATCTTAACATACTGAATATGATTACCTCATACGGTGACGGAAAAAGCAGCCGCACACCACTGTATGTTATAAACCCCGACGACCAAGAGCATCTCCTCTATGGAATATTCGAGATTGAAGATGTTAAAGGGCGACAGCTCGACACCGAGACTATGTGCAACATAATTACAGTAGAGCCCAGCAAGAAGTTCCCTTCTCGCACAATGTATATAAACGTAAGCCGTTTCCTCTCACACACCTCCAAGTAATAATCTTAAAAGGCTTACACAAACACCTATAGATGAAAAAAGTCTTTAGCTTCATATTAAAAACCGCCATAACCTTTATAGTGCTAAGCATTATATGGGTGGTAGTCTATAGGTTCGTACCAATCCCCGGCACACTGCTTATGCTCAGTCGTAATATAAACGACAACGCACCAATACACTACGATTGGCAGCCACTTGAGAATATTACGCCACACCTGGCACTCGCCGTTGTATCATCCGAAGACAATCTTTTCACACAGCACAACGGGTTCGACATTGATGCAATAAAGCTGGCACAAGAAGAGGCCAAGAAAGGGAAAAAACTGCGCGGAGCAAGCACCATTAGCCAACAAACAGCCAAGAATGTCTTTCTGTGGAACGGACGTTCCTGGGTGCGCAAAGGATTAGAAGCCTACTTCACAGTACTCATAGAACTCATTTGGGGCAAAGAGAGGATTATGGAGGTATACCTCAACTGCATAGAGATGGGCAATGGCATTTATGGTGCCTCGGCAGTTGCCAAGCACCATTTTGGAACATCGGCCGACAAACTAACAAAGAGTCAGTGCGCACTTATAGCAGCCACGCTACCCAATCCACGCAAATACAATTCGGCAAAGCCATCCAAATATATGCTTAAACGCCAGTCCGACATACTCAAATTGATGAAATACATAGGCAAGGTCGACTACAACAATACCACTGACAAGAAAAAAAGTAAATAGATAGAGTAAGAGATGAATATAAAAAAGATACTTCTACGCCTTTTCGGTACTATATTCCTTCTTCCGCTTGCCCTCTTCTCGATAATCCTTGCCTGTGACATTGCAATAAGCAATAACTCAGCCGAGAAGCTATATGACAGTGCCGATAGCATCCCAAATAACAAAGTGTGCGTAGTTCTTGGAACAACACCCTATCGTAAAGGATACCCCAACGGCAACCCCTACTTCAACTACCGCATCGAAGCAGCAGCAAAGCTCTACAAAAAAGGAGCAGTAAAGCAGATTATAGTAAGCGGTGACAGCAGCAAAAACTATGACGAAACAACAAAAATGCGCGATGCACTTATAAAACGCGGAGTACCACGTAAAGCAATTACACGCGACACAAAAGGACAAAGCACAATTGCAAGTATAGAGCGTATGAAAGAGCACTTTAAGCTCGAAAAGTTCACAATTGTTTCACAGCAGTTTCAAAACGAGCGTGCAATCTTTCTTGCCAACCATTTAGGAATAGATGCCATTGGATACAATGCCCGGGACATAAACGTCAAAAAAGGATATAGGGTATATTTTCGTGAAAAACTCGCTCGTGTCAAAGTCTTTATCGATATCCTAAGCAAATAACTAAAAAAATATCCCCTACCCGCTTTTTTATTCGGTTTACATTAGCTAAATTTGCAATAACAGCAAAAACAATAGTGTAAACAAAAAAACACGATATATGAGCAAGAAAACAATTTTCTTTGACATGGACGGTGTCCTTGTCAATTTCGAGTCGGGAATAGAGAGACTTAGCGACGAAGTAAAAGAGCAGTACAAAGGAAGACTCGATGAGGTTCCCGGTATCTTTGCACTTATGGATCCAATCCCCGGAGCACGTGAGGCAGTACGTCTGCTTGCCAAGCACTACGATGTATATATCCTGTCTACCTCACCCTGGAACAACCCCACAGCAGCAAGTGACAAAATAGAGTGGGTTAAGAAACACATGAACGAGATATTCCACAAGCGTGTAATTCTTACACACCACAAGGAACTATGCCAAGGCGACTACCTCATTGACGACCGCAGCAAGAACGGCGCAAGCGAGTTTAAGGGCGAGTGGATACATCTTGGTTCAAAGGAGTTTCCCGACATGGACGCAGTACTAAGCTACCTGCTTATGTAACATCATTTCTGTAGACAGAAGCAGTCGCTGACATAAAAACCTACTATTAACGTCACAATAAAAGCGCGCTTTTATTGTGACGTTACTTTTTACATCAATAATCTCGGTCTTGCCCAAGCTCATCAACACATGGAAAACACTTTAGCTACGTGGACGCTGCACTATTATTGAAAGGACAAGCACAAGTCCCACGCACATAGGATAATAGAGGTTAGGAATAATCTCCAACGGAGACACTGATGCAAGTCCCGAAGCCATAAGCAGCTGCGCGCCGTAAGGCAATACACCCTGCATAAAGCACGAAGTAGTATCCAAAAGGCTTGCTGCCCTACGTGGAGCAATACCGAACTTCTGCGATATATCACGCGAAATGGTTCCCACTGTAAGAATAGCAATAGTATTGTTGGCTGTACACAGATTAGAGAGAGAGGTGAGCAAGCAGATAGAGGCCTCGGCTACCCTGCGCGAACGGATACGCAACGTAACAATGCGAATAAGAAAATCTATACCACCGTTTATTCTCACAATCTCAAGCAATCCTCCTGCCAACATCGTTACTATTATCAGTTCACACATCGAAGAGATACCCGCACCACAAGCAGTAAAGAAGCCAATAACATCTATACCACCGCAATAGAGTCCTATGACTCCCGCAACCAATGTTCCCGCCACAAGAACCAAAAGAACATTTACACCAAGCAGCGCTGCGATAATTACTACAAGATAAGGTATAACCTTTATGAAATCGACAAAAGAGACCTCGGGCGACGACGCATCGGCAAGTGAAGCACCGCTAAAGGCATACAATAACAGTGTTGCAACAGCAGCAGGCATCACAAGTTTTATATTCGACCTGAATTTTGAGCGCATAGAACACCCCTGCGTCTGTGTAGCCATAATCGTGGTATCAGAGATAAAGGAGAGATTATCGCCAAAAAAAGCTCCACCCACCACAATAGCCACCAACCAGGCCACGCTGCAATCCATCTGAGTCGCCAGCTGCGTTACCACAGGAGTAAGAGCTACAACAGTGCCAACAGACGTACCTATTGACATTGATATAAAGCAAGCTGCAACAAATATTCCCGCAGGCAGAAAATTGCTTGGGATAAAATGAAGAGTAAAGTTAACAGTAGCATCAACCGCCCCCATCCCCTTTGCAACAGCAGCAAATGCTCCCGCAAGAACAAAAATCCACACCATATACATAATGCGTGTGTCGGCAGCACCACGCGAGAAACAATCGATGCGCTCATTTAAAGTATTTCCACGTGTTATTGTGAGAGCATACACCGAGGCTACTACGAATGCCACAGCAATTGGTATACGATAAAAATCTCCTGCCACAATAGAACCCACAAGATATATAACAAGCAGAACCATTATAGGCGAGAGAGCCAGAAGGCCTTTTATCACATTCTTTCCAAACATAATCGTTTATTTATACAATAGGAATATACAAGGTATTTTAGAGAGGTCGGGCACACTGCCACTCCACTCTTTCAGTGTACGTGTACGCACATATTCATCGTCACAGGTAAGGTTGGCAGCAATGCAAAGCTTCGTCTGCGGACGACAGTTCTTTATTATATCTTCAATCATCTTACCATTACGATAAGGAGTTTCTATGAACAACTGCGTCTGCTGCTCGTTGTAAATACGCTGTTCGAGCTGCTTGAGACGACGCGCACGCTCTTCGGGTTTTATAGGCAGATAGCCATGAAAAGCGAAGCTCTGTCCATTGAATCCCGATGCCATCACCGATAGAATTATGCTCGACGGCCCCACAAGAGGCACCACCTTAAACCCTTTTCGCTGTGCAATGGCTACAACATCGGCACCGGGGTCGGCAACAGCCGGACAACCCGCCTCGGATATCACCCCCATCGGCTTACCCTCGTGCAGAGGCTGAAGAAAACCTGCAATATCCTGCGGTGCTGTATGTTTGTTCAGTTCATAGAATTGCGACCCGTCAATATCGAATTTAGGGTCGGCCTGACGCAAAAAACGACGCGCCGAGCGCACATTCTCTACAATAAAATGTCGTATGCCCGAAATAATCTCTATATTATGAGCAGGAATCACCCTATCCAAAGGAGTATCGCCCAACGTTACAGGCAGAAGATACAATGCAGTTTCCATATATTATATTTAATCATTTTTCTTAACAAAAGCAACAAGACCACACTCTGTCGGATGGTCGAGATATACAACCTTTGCTTTCTTTGGTCTATGTAACAATAGTCGTGCAACAATAAGTACATCCCCGGCACCGGCAAGTATCATCAGTTGCGACAAAATCAACAACGGCACCCATCCTGTTATTGCGGCTATTATTCCCGGAATGAAACCTAAGACAATGGTAGGCATAAGAGCCCCTTTGATATACTCCCCTTTTGTCAATGGCGAAGAGCAGGTACAATAGGGAGTAAGAGCCTGCCAGATAACACCGAACTCGATGCTTTTGCGCCCTTCAGCAGCAAAATGTCCCCAAGTAATACCGTGAATTAGTTCGTGCACAACTATCAACAGCAACATCAGCGCAATAAAAATCAACCCGATATAGGGTGAATACGAGCCATTCGGTACAAAATCATTGAATAGATAATGAACAGCAAGAAACAAAAAGTTTATCGGCAGGGTGATTAATAGTCCCACAAAATTTGCCTGCAATATAGAAAAAAAGAGATTCTCGGTCTTGTAACCCTCCTCCTCCATTGAGCGACACTTTTCTATAAATATCTCTTTACGACGCTGCTCACGTTTCGTCAGTTTACGTTCTTTTTTATCACTCATAGTAACATTATTTTAGTTTGGCAAAGTGTTTGCAGCGACAAGCATAGTAACGCCAAAGAAGCGAAAATCGCCCCCTCTCGGGAATATACTCCGTTAGCGTAGCAGCAAGAT
>JAGCKB010000281.1 GCA_017647725.1 Bacteroidaceae bacterium | reverse complement strand
TAAATAGCGACCAAGAAGGCCGCTATTTATTGTATGCTGCTCTTGTTAGCTTATAGCTCTACAATCACACGCAGGTTAAGCTGTCGTCCTGTGAGGTAGTTGGGGACTGCAAAATTGTTGTTATAAATATCGCTCACCCAGTAGTATGAGTTTACGTTGTTTATGTCGAGCAGATTAAAGGCATCAATGCCCAACCAGATGTTCTTTATGTACTGATACAGACCTGTGCGGTAGATGTACTCGGTATTATCGAGCAAACGGTAGGACATTCCAATGTCTACACGCTTGTAGGCAGGTGCGCGGAATGTCTGTTTCTCGCGTCCGGTGTGCGGTGGCCCAAATGGCAGTCCATCGGCATATACTCCACGCAGACTCATCTTCCAGCGCTTTGTGCCGGGGAAAAAGTCGGTAAAATATATCGAGGCATTGAATGTTTGGTCGGTGGGGCGGGGAAGCCAATCGCCGCCTTTTATCTTCTCCTTAGTATCCATAATAGAGAATGTTATCCAGGAGTCGGTGCCCGGGACAAACTCTCCGAATAGCTTCATATCCAATCCTGCTGCATATCCTCGGGCACAGTTCTCGCCGTAGTAGACGATGCGCACATTGTCGACATTGTAGGGGATTATGTTATCGAGTTTCTTGTAGTACGCCTCGGCGGTGAATTTGAAGGGACGCTCGAACATCCTGAACATATAGTCGCAGCCTAATACAAAATGTATCGAGCGTTGCGATTTAATGTTTTTGTTAAGTGCAACAGTGGTTATACCATTGCTTGTGACAGTATCGCGCAGCTCCTTGAAGAATGGCACCTGATAGTAGAGACCGGTAGCGAAACGTAGCGTCATCTTATCGTTGAATTTTGGAATAAGTCCCACCGAGGCTCGCGGAGAGACAAGGAACTCGTTGTTCCAATCCCAATGCGATAGTCGCAGACCTGCATTTAGTGAAACTACGCCCAGGTTGCTGTTGAATTTATAAGTATCCTGCACGTATGCTTTTATATGGTTACTGCTTGTGTTGGTGTGTGAGCGCAGGTTGTATATCGGCATAAGTGAGTTGCCGGTATGTGGGATATTATACCCTGCCGAGTCGCGCATCTCCCACTCGCGTTGGTTGTCTTTGATGTTTTCTGCCTTCCATTGTATGCCCCATCTTATGTCGTGTGATTTTACAAAGTGCACGCCGCTAAGGGAGAGTGTCTGAACATCGGCCTCGAGGTAGTTGCGGGCGTGCTCCATATATCGTCCCACGCTCATATTCTCATCGGCATTAATGTCGTCTATCCAATATTCGCCAATGATGTCGTAGGTCTCCTCTTCGTTTGTGTTGAACGCCGAGCCTTGCAGTGACAGACGGTTGTACTCGTCGATGGTGTAGTTGAGCGACAGCGAACCGAACAGGGTGTTGAAATGGTCCTTCTCCCATCCTGCAAAATAAACCTTGAACTCTTTGGCATTCTCCATTGTGCCGAATGAGGTGCTGCGGTCGGTAGGTGTGAACTCGTATTGGTTACGCGAGATATTACCAATGAAACTGAGACTCAACTTTTGAGAGGGGCGCCACTCGAAGAATGTCTGGTAGTCGATGAACTCGGGGTTATATTCTCCTTTTGTGTCGAGGGTGCCCAAAAGATAGCGGTTGCTCTTATAACGTATAGAGTTCGAGAAACTGTATTTGTTATTGCCTATGGCGGCATAAACACTTGCTCCCAGGAGGCTTGCCGATACAGTGCTCTCGAATGATTTCGGACGGCGGTAGGTGATGTCGAGCACCGATGACATCTTATCGCCATATTTGGCCTCGTATCCACCCGTCGAAAAATCAATGGAACCAACCATATCGGGGTTGAGGAAGCTGAGTCCCTCTTGCTGTCCCGCACGAATCAGCAGTGGACGGTAAATCTCTATTCCGTTTACATATACGCTGTTTTCGTCGAAGTTTCCACCACGAACATTATACTGTGAGCTAAGTTCGTTGTGCGAACTTACACCGGCTTGTGCCGAAATTATCGACTCTACGCCATTGCCGCTTGCATCGGGAAGCAGACGCATCTGCTCGGGCATCTCAATCTTTTGTGTGCCACCCATCTGACGCTCTTTGTCGACAATCTCAACACCGTCGAGTGTTACATTCATTGCGGGTAGAGAGACGTTTACAACCACCGTGTCTTTGGGGTTGCGCAACGTACGCTTTCGCGTCTGATAGCCAAGCATAGAGTAGCTTATGACAAGGCTGTCGCTGCTTGCGCAACTGAAAATGTAGTTTCCTTTAAGGTCGGTAACAGTGCCGGCGGCCTGTCCCTCTACCTTTACATTTGCAATCTCTATGGGTTGCTGCTTGTCGTCGGTTACCCGTCCCTTTATTATTACCATTTGCGCCTGCGCCGATAGGGCGATAATTGTCAGCAGTAGAAATATTATTATAGTGCGTAGCTTCTTCATTCTATATTTATAATACGTGCGTGCGTTACTATACTTAAACGCTAAAAAATGAAGAAACGTATATCGGGTGCGTATTTTTTATTTGCTCTGCTTTTTTATTTAAGAAGCTGTTTAAAATTATATCGCCAAGTTTTTTATAGAGCAAGAATAGAATGTTTATTTATTTTTAAAGGGCGCATAGCGGGCTATGTAACCGCAAAAAAGAAAGAAACAGGCATTATTGAACATGAAAAACGGCGAAACTATCAGCTTCTGTAAGAAAATATTTTTTAGAAATTTAAACAGCTTCTAAATATATGCTTCACTTTGTTGAGTGAAAAATTGTAGTTTCATTTTTTTTCTTTTTCTTTGCAGAATATTGGGGTATTATATTTGTACAATAGTATCTATTACAAAGGACTTGATTTTTAACTAACTATATTATTTTATGAAAAAATTATTTACGACTTTAGTTTTGTGCGGGTTGTTGGCTCCAACAGCCACAATGGCACAGTTTCAGCTAAAAGATGAAGCTCCTGCCAATCCCGACAATGTACCGACTCCCGTGCATCCCATTCCTCACGAGCGTCAGTTGAAATGGCAAGAGACCGAGTTCTATGCTTTCTTCCACTATGGAATGAATACATTTACAGGCTTGGAGTGGGGTTTTGGTAATGAGGCTGAATCGAAATACGCTCCAAAGGCTATGCCTAATCCCGAGCAGTGGGTTACAGCTGTGAAAGCAGCCGGAATGAATGGCGGTATTGCTGTGGTAAAGCATCACGACGGTTTCTGCTTGTGGCCAACAGCTACTACCGAACACAGCATCAAGAATGCAGGTAATGATAATGGTCGCAATGCCAATATCCCTAAATTGTATGCCGAGGCCAGCCGCAAGCATAATATGAAATATGGTTTCTACATATCTCCGTGGGACCGTAACTCGGCACACTATGGTAAGGATACATACGTTACCGAGGTGTTCCTGAAACAGTGTGAGGAGTTGGCCGAATATGGTGATGACCAGTTCGAGATGTGGTTCGACGGTGCACGTGGTGGTGACGGATATTATGGCGGTGAGGGCGGTACACGCGAAATTGACGCTGAGATCTACTATGATACTCCCAACCTTCGTACACGTGTTCACAAGATTGCACCTAACTGTGTGCTCTGGGGCGTTGGTGGCGAGGCTCGTTGGATTGGTAACGAGTCGGGTTATGCCGGTGAGACAAACTGGGCTATGACCGACTATATGTCTGAGACTGTTGTACGCGAAGAGGGTGATATCAACGGTTGGTTCTGGAATCCCGGTGAGAGCGACGCGAAGGCTACAAGCGCCGGTTGGTTCTGGCATCAGGGCGAGAGTATGAAGAGTGCCGAGCGTCTTTTCCAAATGTATCTTGAGACAGTGGGACGCAATGCTACTCTTATTCTCAACTGTCCTCCCAATCAATATGGAGTACTTCCCGATAATACAGTGACTGAGTTGAAGAAACTGGGTAAAATGTTACACGAGCGTCTGGCTGTGCCTGTATATGGCCTTGATGCAAGTACCGAGGCTACCGATTTTGCTAAGAGTGCAAAAATAGAGGTAAGCGAGACTCGTACAGGCGGACATTATGAGGCTGCCAACCTTACCGATGGTAACAAAGAGACATATTGGGGTACAAACGATGACAATCTTACAGCTACAATAACACTCTCTTGGGATTCTCCTCAGGTGATACGTTATTTGGTTATGCAGGAGCCTGTTGCTTTAGGACAGCGTATTAAGGACTTTAAGATAGAGTACAGTGCTGATGGTGAGTCGTGGACAGAACTTTGTCCTTCTATGCAGACAACGACTGTAGGATACAAACGTATAATTCCTTTGAACGGAAAGACAAGCGAAAGCTATGGCAGCGGATACAATGCGAAAAAAATGCGCATAACAATCCTTGACAGCCGTGCTTGTCCTCTGCTTTCTAACTTGAGTGTATATTAATAAACATCGACACTATATAATTGAAAACTTATGAAAAAGAATATTTTATTTTCTATTGCGTTGATGTTTTTCGGACTTACATCATCGGCGCAGACAACTATTACATTTGATAGCGAGGATTATAAAGCTATAAGTGTTTACGATCAGTGGGAAAAGAGTCCTTTCCGTACAGGTGTCCTAAATGGTAATGCCGCAGTTACCGAAAATCCCGATTTATCGGTAGACGAGGTTATTGGCGTTGCTCCCAACTCTACAGGTAAGGTGGTTGCTTTGCAACGCAGTCGCTATGGCAGTAATGCTTTTGGCGTGAGAATAGATCTTAAAGAGCCTATTCGCGTGACAAAGGAGTATCAATACATACACGTAATGACATACCTCAAGGATAAACCTGCCGACAGTCGTATGATGGTTATTGGTTTGGGTAAAAGACTTGAGGAGAGCTGGAACTGGCAGACTGGCGAGGAAGAGCAGTTCTGGGCTTGGACTATCAACGATGTTAAGGCAAAAGAGGGCTGGCAGGATATCGTAGTGAAATTCAAGGGTTTCTCTTATTCAAAGGAGGAGAACGAGAATAGCGGAATCGATATCTATTCGTTGGTGATTGTGCCCGACTTGCGTTCGCCCCACGCCGACAAGAACGATTGGGTAGCATATTTCGACGAGATTGTAGTCGATGACAATCCCAACAAACGTTTCACGACAGAGAAGTATGCTTTGTCTTTTCCCGAGAATGCTCCCGCTACACGCACCGACCGTGTCCTGAACAAAGTTGGTCTTAACAACTACTCATCGGCTGCCCAGCGTAAGATGGTCTATAGTAACAATGTTATGAGTGGTGTGTTCTCGGCAACTCCGGGTGAGCAGGTGCAGCCTAAGTTCAACTATACAGGCGCATGGATGAGCGGATATGTATATGTCGACTGGGGCAATGACGGTGTTTTCAAAGGAACATTGAACGACAACGGTACTCCTGCCGAAGAGAGCGATGTAGTGAGCCATAATGCGGTGCAGATAGGTAATGCATGGTATAAGAGCGATGGTACAACAACCTCTAATGGTAATACAATTGGTGCGGGTGTTCCCAAATTTACAGTGCCCGAGAATACTCCTGTAGGCTTCTATCGTATGCGTTATAAGGTCGATTGGAATAGCATTGACCCTGCCGGCGATGATGCCCTTATTGCTAACGGCGGTGGTATCGTAGATGTTATGCTCGACGTACACGGCGACAAGGTAAGTGTAAATGCATCGCAGCTCAATGGCGATATCGTGTTGGCTTCGGATGAGTCACCCTTGCAGAATTATACTACAGCTTACGGACAGCCTTTGACGGTTAAGGTTATTCCTGCTCCGGGCTTTGTTCAGAATGGATTTACATTGAAATATGGTTACAATGTGAATGCAGCAGAGCAGCTCGACCAGAATGGTAATCCTAATTGGATTGAGGTATATATCCCCAATACAGCAATCGCAGCTGATGGCACATATACTATCCCCGCAGAATATATGCGTGGTAGCACTGTGAATATCTCGGGTGATATGCAGCAGTCTTATCAGTACACTGTAAGCGTTACAGGTGTCGATGGCGAAGGTGGTATTGTGTATGGTGGTAAAGAGTATAAATCGGGCGATGTTATCGACGCAAGTCAGTTCTTTAATGTAGAGGATGTTACAGCTATCACTATTGCAGGTTATATAGCAGAGGTGTCGTTGGATACCCAAAGCAATGTGATTACAGTTGTGTATAAAAAGATTGAAGGCTATCGCCAAATAACTTCGCTTAATGAACTGAATAACGATGCAGCTTATCACATCAAGGCCAAGAGCGGCGAGGGATATTATGCGTGGAACACAACTATAACAGATACCTATCTGAGTCTGCGTGGTATGACAAACTCGTCTTATAATAATCTACCATCAAACCAGGCGGTAGTAAATATTTATAAAGAGGAGGTAGACCCTTTTGATTTGACCGTT
The DNA here is from genome assembly GCA_017647725.1 of Bacteroidaceae bacterium. Classification (GTDB taxonomy): domain Bacteria; phylum Bacteroidota; class Bacteroidia; order Bacteroidales; family Bacteroidaceae; genus HGM04593. The sequence continues at coordinate 5,191 of JAGCKB010000281.1, read as the reverse complement.
GTTTGGCAGATTATCCAAGAAGACGGGAAATACTACTTGTATCAGCCGGCAAAGCAAGAGTATGTTACCCGTGAAGGCAGAGATTATAAGTTTACAGCCGAAAAGGTTGCATTGGATATGATAAGAGACAATGGTGATGGAACTTTTAGTTTTCATGCCGGTGGCGACTATAGCGATAATTCAACTTATTTCGCCTGTATTGTTACCAATGAAGCTCTGACAGCTGTTCGCAACTGGACTTGGGACGACCACGGCTCGGTAATGTATATTGTTGAAAATCCTAATATTAAATTGGACGAGGATACAGCAATTGAGAATGTGACCGTGAATAATGCATGTAAGGGTATATATAACCTGCAAGGACAGAAACTTGATAGACTTCCCGAATCGGGTATAGTAATTGTCAATGGCTCTAAGTACCTTGTTAAATAAGTCGACTATGTAGTGTAAAGTACTACTGAATAAGCAAACAGTGCGATTGGAAATATCCAATCGCACTGTTTGCTTATTGGATTGGCGAAATTTGGTATATAGCAGATAAGTTGTTTTTCTGTTTTTTGCCGTTTAAAATGAAATAATGTTGTATCTTCGCAGTTGAAATGTTTTCTAACAGTTTTATGGACGAGAAAAAAGAGAATATATATATATTGGCTATAGAGTCGTCGTGCGACGATACTTCGGCTGCGGTGATGCGTGGCGATACGGTGCTCTCCAATGTGACTGCAAGTCAGGCTGTGCACGAACAGTATGGTGGAGTGGTACCCGAGCTTGCTTCGCGTGCGCACGAACTTAACATCGTTCCTGTTGTAGATGCTGCGCTTAAACGTGCCGGTATCGGTAAGGAGCAACTCTCGGCTATTGCCTTTACACGTGGCCCCGGTCTCATGGGTTCTCTGCTTGTTGGTGTTTCGTTTGCCAAAGGTCTTGCCGCTTCGTTGGGTATCCCTATGGTCGAGGTCAACCATCTGCAGGGACATATTATGGCACATTTCATAAAGGAGGATGGGGTAGATCATAAAGCGCCCGAGTATCCTTTCCTTTGTCTTATGGTGTCGGGGGGAAACTCGCAGATTGTCAAGGTTGACAGCTATCGTAATATGGAGATTGTCGGACAGACAATAGATGATGCTGCAGGAGAGGCTATGGATAAGTGTGCAAAGGTTATGGGATTGGGATATCCCGGCGGGCCTATAATCGACCGTTTGGCACGCGAGGGTAATCCTAAAGCATATACTTTTAGCAAACCGCATATCCCCGGGCTCGATTACAGTTTCAGCGGACTAAAGACTTCGTTCCTTTATACTCTGCGTAAATTGGTTGCCGATGACCCCGATTACATCGAAAAGCATATAAATGACCTCGCTGCTTCCTTTGAGGCAACTGTGGTGGATATTCTTATGGATAAGCTCTACAAGGCAACAAAGCAGTTGAAAATAAAGAGGGTTGCGCTCTCGGGTGGCGTTTCGGCAAATACGGCGTTGCGTCAGGCATTCCACGACTATGCAAAACGCTATGGATGGGAAATATTTATTCCGAAATTCGGATTTACTACCGATAACGCAGCGATGATTGGTATTGTGGGCTATCATAAGTTCCTTGAGGAGGATTTCTGCTCAATGGATCAGCCGGCATTTTCGAGAACTGTAATATAATATAAGGTAATTATGGATGGCGAACTTCAACTTCTTGCACGTGAATTGAATGGTCGTTTACGTTCAAAAGGACTTACTCTCTCTACAGCCGAGAGCTGCACAGGTGGAACGCTCGCAACGGCAATAACATCTATCGCGGGTAGCTCGGATGTGTTTAAAGGGGCAGTAGTGGCCTATGCTAATGATGTGAAGGTGAATGTGCTTGGTGTTCCACAGAGTGTTCTGGATAGTGATGGCGCAGTTAGCGAAGCTGCGGTAAGGGCAATGGCTGTTGGTGTGCAACGTATAACCAATAGCGATTGTGCTATTGCAACATCGGGAATTGCAGGGCCGGGAGGCGCTGTTCCTGGAAAACCTGTAGGAACAGTGTGGGTGGCAATAGCTGTAGGTGAAAAAGTCGTTTCTAAACTACTCTCAATAGGGGATAAGGGTAGGGAAAGTAATATTTGCACAGCTGCAAAAAAGGTGTTATCTTTGTTGCTGAAAGAGATTTAAATAAAATAAATGCTAATTTGTTTGCAGGATATAGACAAAATTTATATCTTTGCACGCTGTTTTAGGTAAGCACGTAAGAATAAAAACAAAAAATATATAGAAATGTCTAAAATTTGTCAAATCACCGGTAAGAAAGCCATGGTGGGTAACAATGTATCACACTCAAAGAGAAGAACAAAGCGTCTTTTCAATGTGAACTTGTTTACCAAGAAGTTCTTCTATGTAGAAGAGAATTGTTGGATTCAGTTGCGCGTGAGTGCAGCGGGGTTGAAAATCATTAACCGAGTAGGTCTCGATGCAGCGCTCAAGGATGCAGTTAGCAAGGGCAACATTGCATGGGAAGAGATTAAAATACTCGACTAAAGTTTAAGGAGGTAAGTAATATGGCTAAGAAGGTTAAAGGAAACCGCGTTCAGGTAATTCTTGAGTGCACAGAGCAGAAAAATAGTGGTGTTCCCGGAATGTCTCGTTATATAACTACGAAGAATCGTAAGAATACAACAGAGCGTTTGGAGTTGAAGAAGTACAACCCCTATTTGAAGAAAGTAACCGTTCACAAAGAAATAAAGTAATAAGAAATGGCTAAGAAAGCAGTCGCAACTCTCCAGACTGGTGACAAGGAGAAGTTCGTAAAGGTTATCAAGATGGTTAAGTCACCCAAGACCGGCGCTTATATGTTTGCAGAGGAGATGCTTCCTCAGTCACAGGCTGATGCATCTTTGAAGAAATAAGTAGCGAAAAACCGACCGAAAGGTCTCGAATATAAAGCAGGTTGGCAACACAAAAGTGTTGCCAACTGTTTTTTGTGTCGGAATGTTTTGTTTTTGCAATGCCTTTGCATTATCTTCGCAAAGAGAAACAATAAAAATAAATTCTTATTATGAGCCAAATGGTGTCGCCGTCACTCTTGTCGGCAAATTTCGGAAATCTACAAGAGGATCTTGATATGATAAATGCAAGTGCTGCCGATTGGTTGCACATAGATATTATGGATGGTAACTTTGTTCCTAATATCTCTTTCGGCCCTCCGGTGTTGCAGTATGTGGCAAAATTGTGTAACAAACCTCTGGATGTGCATTTGATGGTGATGAATCCAATGAACTATCTCGATGCAGTAAAGGCGCTTGGAGCGCGTGTGATGAATATACACTACGAGGCTGAGATTCATTTGCATCGTGCAATAATGAAGATAAAGGACGAAGGAATGATGGCAGGTGTAACACTTAATCCATCTACTCCGGTTGTTATGCTCAAGGATATTATTGCCGACCTCGACCTTGTACTTCTTATGAGCGTGAACCCGGGATTCGGTGGACAGAAGTTTATTCCTCATACCGTAGATAAGGTGCGCGAGTTGCGCGAGCTTATTGACGCTACCGGCTCTAAAGCGCTTATTGAGGTTGACGGTGGTGTGAACACCGAAACAGGTCGTCTGCTTGCTGATGCAGGCTCCGATGTTTTGGTTGCAGGAAATGCTGTATTTAAAGCTCCCGACCCACAGGCTGTAATCAGCGAGTTGCGTGCGCTGTAATTGCGAACTTTAATGAAACAGTATAAAAAAGAGGGTGAAACGCCTTGTTAAGGTTAATCCGCTTCTAAAGCTTCTTTTCCCACTTATATTGGGAATTGTGCTATCGTGGCTGTACGGCATATCACTGCTGTGCAGCCTGTCGCTTTTTGTAGTCTCTTTCGCTCTGCTTTTTGTTGGAATCTCTTCAAAGGCACCGCGTATGCTGTTTGGCATTGCTGCTTCATTGTCGATGCTGGCTGTTGGCTGCGTGGTGCAGAGGTTGGATGCAGAGAAGATGTCGCCACGTTGGAGCGGTACAAAAGGACGTTTCGAAGCTCAGCTGTGCGAGGAGGTCTATGGAGAGCGAGGCACAATGCCTCTGTTGGCGCGTGTTGAGCGCATAGGGCGGGATTCTGTTTTAGGAGCGCGTCGCGATGGACTCATTGAGATTTCTTTTGCCAATAGCACTGATGTTGAGAAACTGTCGGTTGGTGATAGAATATTTTTTGAGGCGAGAGTAGAGAATCCTCGCAATGCAGGTAATCCTGCGGAATTTGATGTCGAGCATTATATGTACGTGCAGGGTGTGACCGGGCGCGTATATCTGCCTATTGATGGGTGGCGTCGCTTAGGAGAGGGGACGTTGACGTTGTCGATGCGTGCGCTGAAACTGCGCGATGCTGTTCTTGCGGTGTACGACAGTCTGCATTTCGGAAAAGATGAACTTGCGGTGTTGTCGGCGTTGACGGTGGGTGAGAAACGTACTCTCTCGCGTGATTTGCGCGATACCTATTCGACTGTGGGTGCGAGTCATATTCTTGCACTTTCCGGTATGCATCTTGGTATACTGTATATGATTCTTACTCTATTACTGCCTGCCCGCGCTGTGGGTGTGTCGAGGTTTATACGTGAATTGCTTGTGCTTCTTACGCTATGGACTTTTGCTTTTGTGGCTGGTCTTAGTCCATCGGTGGTGCGCGCTGCTATTCTCTTCTCGTTAATGTCGTTAGGGCGTTTGTTGCGGCGCGATACAAGCTCAATGAACTCTTTGGCATTTGCAGCGCTGCTGATGCTTGTTGTATCGCCTCGACTGCTTTTTGATATAAGTTTTCAGCTTTCGTTCTCGGCGGTGGCTGCAATATTGCTGCTGAATGCGCCTTTGTGCAGGGCGTTCAGGGTTGATGGTAGCTCAAATAGAGTATATCGTTATTTTGTGCAGATTGTAACGCTATCGTTGGCGGCGCAGATAGGTACATTGCCATTTATCTGGTACTATTTTGGCGCTTTTCCGATCTATTCTCTGTTGACTAATTTTGTGGCTGTTCCGTTGGCTTTTGTTATAATTTTTCTTGCTGTCATAATGCTTGTGCTTACACCATTACCATTTGTGCAGGGATATGTGGCGGGGCTTTTGAATAGTATAATAGGCTTGATGAACGGCTTTTTCTCTTGGGTGGCACAACTGCCGGGTGCCTCTTTTAAATTACCTCATTTGGATGCGGTTCAGGCGGCTCTTCTGGGACTGCTTATGATG
>JAGCKB010000280.1 GCA_017647725.1 Bacteroidaceae bacterium | reverse complement strand
GCCGTTTTTTATGTTCAATAATGCCTGTTTCTTTCTTTTTTGCGGTTACATAGCCCGCTATGCGCCCTTTAAAAATAAATAAACATTCTATTCTTGCTCTATAAAAAACTTGGCGATATAATTTTAAACAGCTTCTAAGAAGCTTTTAAAATTTCTTTTGAATAAGGTTTCTATTTTATGCGCCAAAGATGGAATATTAATTTAACAACTTATAAAATTTGCTTATAAAAAGCAAAATTACAAAATTGTAATAATAAAATTGTATTTTTGCAGTCGAAAACCTATTCTTTATGAAAGAAATCCAAGACAAGCCTGTTGTATTAAAGAAAATAGAAGAGGAGTTACCCGATAGATTTGGAGAGCCACTATTCAGTGCGCTCTGCAAGACTTTTAGCTCTCACGATGAAGAGCGAATAAAGGTTGCTGCCATTATAGGTATGTTATACCTTTCGCACCGCCTTACAAAATATCCTCAGACCAAGCTGCGCACATTCTGCTGCAACCTGCGAGAAGAGTATACTCCCTTGCCACTCGACTGCAGGCACTACGATGATATATGCGATGCAATTGATAGCGGACTACCTACGCAAACAATACTCATCGACAATACATTATCGCCAAAAAATGTTGCAATCGGTAGAGAGCACATACTTGAAGCACTCGATTTTATAAGTAACAGCTGAATATATTTTTTAAATAGACGAACCTATTTTCAAAGTTTTGTTGTATTTTCGCATTTATAAGAAGTTGTTTTACACAAGAATACAAATATTATTAAAAAACACTTATAATCCATTTTCGTTTATAAAATTCAAACAGTTATTTAATATGAAAAAATTTGCCTATCTATTTATTTTTGTATCAACACTATTCCTAAGCACATCGTGCAGCGACAGCGAAAGTTTCGACCCCTATCAGGAGCAGGAGAAAGTTCCATTCTACCCATCAAAGATGACTTTCCGCAGTGCAACCGATAAATCATCGACACAGGAGGACTGGACATTCAAATACAACTCTGACAAATATATTACCAGCTACACCTGCAAGCAGACTGTAAAGAAAAACGATGGTCTCACTATCACCGAACAGACCTCGGGCAAGCTCGACTATTACATTGACTTTGATGGCAACCGCCGCATTGTCAACCAGATTATAGTTGAATACAAGAGTTCAAAAGGCGCAGAATACAAAGACACAATAACCGAGAATGCAAAGTTCACAGGTAACTATATCAGCAGTATCGAGGTTATGAAAAAACACTTCCAAAGTGGTGTTAGCGAGATTAACTCATACGTACGCAGTTTCACTTATTCACAAGACTACTGCACAGGTAGTTCGGTTCGTGACAAGAACAACGAGAGCACATACACCTACCGTTGGAGTGGCGACAAGCTCACACAGGCCACCATACACAATCAGAGTATAAATGGCAATAATATCACTCACGACACATACGACTACACCTACAGTGACCGTGAGATTGTACCCGACTACGGTTTCGACCCTCTGGCATTTATCTATGGACACAACAACAAGATTTATGCAGCAATGGGATTCTTCGGAAAGAGCACTCCCTATAAGATGGAGACACTCAGCTACAACGGATACGAAAAAATCGACGGCCGCCAGTATCCTCTGCAATCGTTTATACTCGATTACACTATAACCGAGGTACAGGGAACAACTGTAGAGTACTCGGCAATAGCCGATGACTATCTCGAGTACAAGTACACATTCCGTAAGTAAGAGAGGTGGTATGTCGATGCGCCCCGGCAAATATGTACAACTTAGCGACAACGAGTGGATTGAGCTTCTTATGGCTACCCCACCCGAAGAGAGTGCGCATCGATACTTCTTCGAGGTAAAGTGCAGAACCTTTCTGCAGTACATAGCATCGACAATCTTCGGTAGTGATGATTCAAGAGAGATTATAGGCGATTTCTACCAGTTCCTCTCGCAAGACGATTGGCACGTACTGCGCCTATACAAGAAACGTAACGGCGCATCGCTCGGCAGCTATCTGTCGCGATGCGCCGTACACCATTTTATGGCAATAAAAAAGCGTGAACAAGAGTCTCGGGGCATCTCAATGGAGCATCCCGATATAATAAAAGAGCTGTCACTGTTTACACAGGACGAGGAGACCGAACAGCCACCCGTTTGGGAGGCATTCTCAAAACTCAATGAGCGCGACCAACTTATTCTTCGCCATATAGT
>JAGCKB010000279.1 GCA_017647725.1 Bacteroidaceae bacterium | reverse complement strand
TTTGGGGTTGATAGGCGAAAATATCGACAGCACATTGCGCGAGCAGGGAGTAAACTCTACATTGGATATTGGCGGTAGCCGCTCACGTTCTATAAACGCGCGTGTAAATGCAGGTTACACACACCGCTTCGGCAATTCAGGAAATTCACTCTCGTTGAATGCCGCCTATTCAGTTAATTCGAGCAGGGGTAGTGGCGACAATCTTTCGCACTACCGTTATTTCAGTCCCGACGCGCCAAAGAGCGAGCATCTTATGCGCAGATACACACTCTCGCCCAGTGATAACAGTACATACGATGCATCGGTAAACTTTTCGGGAAAAATAACCGATGAGATTCAGTATCATCTTGGATACTCATACGCGCATAATAGCAGAAACGGTATGAATAGTCTGTACGACCTTAATCGATACGATGGTTATAACACGCCGCTGTTGCCACCGGGAATACATCCATCCACTGCCGATTCACTGCGCGCAGTAATTGATATTGCAAACTCATATAACTCGGTCGAGTTTAGCAATAAACACGCTTTTAACTCAGGAGTGTCGGGACGATGGGAAAAATTCGAGACGCATCTTGGTGTAAATGCAGCACACAAAAATGAACATCTTTATTATAGTCGCGACAACAATCGTTATGCGCCTGCACGTCAGTTTATCGACTGGAGCGTAAATTATGGTGTTACTTTAAGACCGATTAAAAATGGTGAACTTAACATCTACTATTATGGCTCTACAAGCCGACCTTCGCTCGTGAGCCTGTTGCCACTTACCGATACATCTAACGAGATGGTCGTATCGGTGAACAATCCCAATCTTAAGACCGAGTGGAATAACTCAATAAATATGCGCGGAAACTGGTTTAACGAAAAGCGTGGCGATAACTATGGAATGTTCGGATATTTCAGTTGGAACCGCAATGCTGCAACATCAATATCACAGACCGATGAGACGACAGGTAAGCAGATGCTGACAACGAAAAATGTGAATGGTAATTACCATACTTTTCTGCATATGTCAACCGAACAACCGTTGGATACGGCGCGACATTGGACGTTAAGACTCTCGGCGTATATCAATCATTCACACCGTAAGAGCTACGTAGGTTCAATGGGCGACGACCTTGGATTGTCGGTCGTAAACACCTATAATCCCGTAACAAGAATATCGCTTAAATGGAGAAAAGATATATGGAGTGTAAGTCTCAGTTCGTCATACAGCAAGGAGATTACACGATATAAACACAACAAACAATATAACCAGTCGGGTAGTGTCTTCGAATTTAACTTTCAACCGCAGGTTGAGTTGCCGTTCGGTCTAAGGATAAACACAAGCTTCGGACTGTTCGACCGCTCGGGATACGACTCCGATATTCTTAATCACGGACAGTGGCTGTGGAATGCAACAGTATCGCAATCGCTGCTCAAGAGCAAAGCACTTACTCTGCAACTCGAGGCGGTAGATATTCTGCACGAAAGAACATCGGAGTGGTGCAATTCCTCAGCGACATCCCGAAATTTTGGTCGCATAGAGACATTTCACAGTTATATAATGCTCTCGGCAATATACCGTTTTTATTTGGGCGAAGGTAAATAATGTAATAATAAGTAGTTAAATAGTATAAAAGGAGAAGAATGAAAATTTTCTTCTCCTTTTATGCCTTATCTTATCAATTGTTAAATAAAAAAGTCGTATATTTGCATTTCTTTTACAAAAAGAGGATTATTCAGTGTATAAAATTAAACAATTAAATAGATACTATGAAAAGAGACAACACTGTTTTTCAGTTGATTGAGATGGAACAGCGCCGTCAGCTCAAGGGTATTGAGCTTATTGCGTCTGAGAATTTCGTTAGTAACGAGGTTATGCAGGCTATGGGTTCAATCCTCACAAATAAATATGCCGAGGGTTATCCCGGCAAGCGCTACTACGGTGGTTGTGAGGTTGTAGATATTGTTGAGGACCTTGCTCGCACACGTCTTAAGGAACTTTACGGAGCTGAGTGGGTAAATGTTCAGCCTCACTCGGGTGCACAGGCCAATGCAGCAGTATTCCTTGCAGTACTTAATCCCGGAGATAAGTTCATGGGTCTTAACCTTGCACACGGTGGTCACCTATCGCACGGTTCGGCTGTAAATACATCGGGACTTATATATACTCCCGTTGAGTATAACCTTAACCCCGAGACAGGTCGTGTCGATTACGACCAAATGGAGGAGATAGCTCATCGCGAGCAGCCTAAACTTATCATCGGTGGTGGTTCGGCCTATTCTCGTGAGTGGGATTACAAGCGTATGCGTGAGATTGCCGACAGCGTAGGTGCATTGCTTATGGTTGATATGGCTCACCCCGCAGGTCTTATCGCAGCAGGTCTGCTCGATAACCCCTTGAAGTATGCTCACATTGTAACATCTACCACACACAAGACACTTCGTGGACCTCGTGGCGGTATCATTCTTATGGGCAAGGATTTCCCCAATCCCTGGGGTAAGACAACTCCCAAGGGCGAGATTAAGATGATGTCGGCGCTTCTTGACAGTGCTGTGTTCCCCGGTATTCAGGGTGGTCCCCTTGAGCACGTTATCGCAGCTAAGGCTGTTGCTTTTGGCGAGGCTCTTCAGCCCGAGTTCAAGGAGTATCAGGCACAGGTAAAACTCAACGCATCTACACTTGCAAATGAACTTATGAGCCGTGGCTTCGGCATCGTATCGGGTGGAACAGATAACCACTCAATGCTTGTTGACTTGCGTAGCAAATATCCCGACCTCACAGGAAAGGTTGCCGAGAAAGCTCTTGTTGCTGCCGATATTACAGCAAACAAGAATATGGTTCCTTTCGATTCGCGTAGCGCATTCCAGACATCGGGTATCCGCTTGGGTACACCTGCAATCACAACTCGTGGCGTTAAGGAGACACTTATGCCTTTCGTTGCCGAGATGATTGAGACAGTACTTAACGCTCCCGAGGATGAGAAGGTAATAGCAGCTGTTCGTCGTCAGGTAAATGAGAAAATGGCCGAGTATCCTCTATTTGCTTATTAATAATTAGAAGAATAATAGGCATTTTAAGGGCACTTTTTATTCAACTCTTATAAGTGGTGGATATAGCATTTAGCAGTGAATTATGCGCTGTGGAACCTTGCGAGATCCACCACTTAATTCATATAAGCAAGTGGATGACCCAAAACAGCAATGGGGCATCCACTTGACTTTTAAATCCACTTGATTTTTAAAAAATAATTCCTAATGAGAAACTAAGCAGGTTGTCGCTGCGATTCGAATAGAATTTCTCGCCACTCTTTTTGGAAATAATTCCGTTAGTTTTGCTATTAATACCAACGTCGTATACGAAGTCGAAACAAATATTTGATATTTTAACTCCAAAGCCAAGTTCCCAATAATAAACAATATCGCGTAACGACTCTTCGAGGTCGGTATATTTAAAATGCTTGAATCGTTGTTTGTCGTGTCCTGTAAAGACGAATTTCGCTTTAGGGCCGGTAAAGAAACTCATTCCGTATGGACTGCTGTCTACAAATTTATAACCTATGAGAAGGGGAACCTGTATGCAATAGGTTGTCAGGTTGTATTCGGGCTTACTGCCTCCCTCTAATGGCTTGTCATTTTTTGGGGTTATCTCGTTGAACTCGAAGTTGTGTCGCGAAATGCTCATTGTAGCCTCGGTCTGTATGTAATATCTCTTTTTAGAGAGTCTTATAAATGGACTAACCGAGTAACCAATCTTATTACTTTGTATTATGCGGTCGTCATACTCGTAACCGTCAATTTCAAAAACTGTGGTGTTGTATGTAGCTGCGTGAAATCCCACTTTAAGTCCGCAATTAAAGTGCAATTTCTCACTCTTCTCTTGCGCTTGTAAAAACAGCGGAAGAGAGAGTATCACCATTATTAATGATAGAGTATGACGCAGACGCATATTACTTTTTATTCTTTGTATCTTTTTTTACGCTCCATCCGAATTTACCAATAAACTCGCCCAGATGGAAATATTTTCCGTGAGTGTATACCAACGGGTCGGCTGCCGAGAGGTCCCATTCACCTGTCTCTGGATTCAGCAGGCTGTCGTCGGCTTGCACATTTACAACCTCGGCAATAAACATATCGTGCGAGCCCAACGGTATAATCTGCTTCACCTTGCACTCTATGCTAAGAGGCGACTCCATAATAATAGGTGCCTTAATCTCCTTCGATGGCCCGTATGTTAATCCTGTCTCCTTGCTCTTGTCGTAATCTTTTCCCGAACGGACACCGCACCAGTCGGTAGCACGTGCCATTGTTGCTGTAGTCAGATTTATTACAAATTCGCCGTTTTCACGGATAATGGGGTAGGAGTGACGTTCGGGACGCACCGATATATAACACATCGCAGGGTTGGTACAAATTGTACCAACCCAAGAGACTGTGAGCATATTGTAATTCTCGGGACAATCGCCGCAGCTTATAAGTACAGCCGGTAGCGGATATATCATTGTTCCGGGCTTCCAGTTTAGTTTCATTTTATTATTTGTTCTATTCAGAGTAGTTCAATATCTTTTACATTCTTCTCTTTTTCGCAATAGTGGCATTTAAGTGTGCCCTCGCTGCGGTTGACAAGATGGAAACGGGTAGCCATAGGTTCGTTGTTGGTAATGCAGTTGGGGTTGCTGCATTTTACAATGTTGTGTAACTCGTCGGGCATATGTACCTCTCGTTTATCTACAACCTTGTAATCCTGGATAATGTTCAGTACCACATTGGGAGCAACCAGAGAAATTCGGTTCACCTCTTCATCGGTAAAGTATTTGTCGGCAATTTTTATCAAACCTTTCTTGCCCAATTTCTTGCTTTCTAAGTAATTGCCTATAGTTACGTTGCTCTCCATCTCGGGGATGTTAAGCAGGTTGACAACTTCAAATAATTTGTCGGCCGGGATGTGGTCTATTACAGTTCCGTTACACAGTGCCGACACCTGCATTGCAGTCTTATTATCTTTCATAATTGCTGTTTTTTTTAGATGTTAATATCCAATACATCGCAGATGAGTGCCTCGCGCACGTAGAGTCCGTTCTGTGCCTGTTGGAAATAGTAGGCTCTTGGGTTATCGTCTACGTCATAGGCAATCTCGGTGACACGAGGCAGCGGATGCAGTATACGCATACTCTCTTTACAGTCGGCAAGCATTGCATTGGTGAGTCGGTAGCAGTTCTTTACCTTTTCATACTCCATAAGGTCGCTGAAACGTTCGCGCTGCACACGTGTCATATAAATAATATCGGCATTGGCTATAACCTCCTCGTTGAATTCGGTTGTCTCGGTAAATGCAATATTATTCTCGCGACAGAAGATGCGATACTCCTCGGGCATCTGAAGCTCTTTAGGAGCTATGAAATGGAATGTTGGTTTGAAATGTCGCATCGCGTGCAGAAGCGAGTGTACGGTACGACCATATTTAAGGTCGCCAACAAGATGTATGTGCAGATTCTCGAGCGTACCCTGTGTCTTTTGGATAGAGTATAGGTCGAGCATCGTCTGTGAAGGGTGCTGATTGGCACCGTCACCGGCATTTATTATGGGTACAGGTGAAATCTCGCTGGCATAACGTGCAGCACCTTCGAGTCGGTGGCGCATTACTATAAGGTCGGCATAATTGGATACCATCATTATTGTGTCCTTAAGAGTCTCGCCTTTGCTCGTCGAACTTGTTGCTGCATCGCTGAATCCGATAACACGTGCGCCTAAACGCATTGCAGCAGTCTCGAAACTTAGTCGTGTACGGGTCGAAGGTTCAAAAAAGAGCGAACCTATAACTTTTCCTGCAAGAATATCGCGATTGGGATTCTCTTCGAACTTTTTTGCAACATCAAGCAGTTGAAGAATCTTTTCGCGCGACAAGTCGTTGATTGATACTAAACTTCTCTTTTCCATATTGAGGGTTTTACGTGATAGAACTGAATAATTTCCCGTAAAGATATATAAAATCCTAAAACAAATATGTTTTAAGGCCGATATTTATACTATTTTTTTCTAAAGTAGTTTAAAAGATAATCTTCATTGTTTTTAATTTCTATCATATCCTTGTATTTGAATTTTTATTATTAACTTTGCATTTTAAATACATTGGAAAGGTAGGGCTGTCTGGGTCGATAACAGGTCTTAAGCAGTGTAAGCTTTGCTCTTCCGGTTGTGGGAAAATTAAAAAGTTTCTTAGAAGCTGTTTAAAATTATATCGCCAAGTTTTTTATAGAGCAAGAATAGAATGTTTATTTATTTTTAAAGGGCGCATAGCGGGCTATGTAACCGCAAAAAAGAAAGAAACAGGCATTATTGAACATAAAAAACGGC
>JAGCKB010000278.1 GCA_017647725.1 Bacteroidaceae bacterium | reverse complement strand
GCATATTGCAAAGGTAAAGTTTCTTTCTGAGATACCAAAAATATTACAATCTATTAATGGAATTTATTTTGTTCGATGTTTTTTGTATTCTTGACATATCGAAAACAGTGCCTCGACAAATCGCAACTTCGCACCCCATGTTGTGATTTGCTTTTATCGGACACCAATATATTTTTTAGCCTTCCTTACATTACAAAAAGAGGGCGACCTTTTTCGGTCACCCCTCTGCTCTTAGAGTTTAATTAAAAGATGAAATTCCTGGTTATAAACCAAGCATAACTACAAATTCTCTTTTTTTTAATATATCTGGACTTGAGATAAATCTATTTCTCGCTAATCGATATAATTATGCACTCCATAGTCGTTACCGTCTATTCGTGTTACCATCTCCCGGGGAATCTGCTTCTCTTTTTCGGGCTCTAATACACGATTAATGGAGTCGGCAATGGCTTTTATCACTGCCATATATCGGTCGTCGAACATCCATATATAACACTCAGCACTAAGTAGAAATACATTCTCGGTGTTTATGTGGTAGGCTATATTGTTTCTGTTCCCCGAGTTTATTATATGTTTGTCACAGTGGTAGCCAAACTCTCCTGACATATTTCTCGATAAGTCGCCATATAACTTTTCGTAAAGCTCATTATCGCTGATGCGGCTATCGGGACTATTGCTTTCGGCGTTGTTGCAGAAGTGTATTTGTGTGGGGTGGTTACGGGGACTTTTTGCACCCATTATTGTTATAGCCCAACTGCCGGGAGAGGCAAGTGAGTTTATATCGTCGAGGAAAAGTCTTAGATTTGTATCTATATTTTTCTCTTCTATATCATAATATGATAGTGGATAGTTATTACTCGATTCAGTCTCTTTTGAGACATAATTGAAACCTCCTATCTTTGCAATATGATAGGCGAGCCATCCGTTTATAGGTTCTTGGGGTCCCGATACGTTTACTATCGTTATCTTGGAACCTCGATTGACAAAATATCCGTATGGACGATTTTTCTTGTAGTTGATGACTACTATTCTGTCGTGTGGATGGTCTACTACATTTACTGCATTTGCAAGGTTATATAGATGCAGAGACTCCGACCACTTTACTGCTTCGATAATATCGCTGTCTGAAATGAATTTACGTGTAATGATACTGCTTAGCGATTTGTAGCGCGGCACCGAGTAGAGTTTTGTGTATTTGTGGTCTTTCTCAAATATAAAGGTGTGTAGTATACTCTCGGTATTATCTTTTATTTTTTTTGCTTTTTTATCCTCTTGCATAACCTCGGTGAATCCCGAACCAATAAGACCGGCAGGAACAGCAAAAATAGCAATTCCTAATACTCCTATAGTGCAAACTATCAGGTAACCTATACCGGTTATAGGTGGATTGTTATTGGCATAATAACCCGGGTCACCAATAAATTGTGCAAACGACCATATTATAGATTTCCAACAACTGTCATAAACCAGCGGTTGTGCCTCGTGTTCGACAAAGAAGAGCAGAAACGATAGTATGAGTGTTACAATTACAACGAACTGTATCGATACTACAATCTCATCTCTTTTTGAACTTATTGCACGCTTAAGTATTCCGAAAGCTTTCATATAGCGGAAGATGCGCAGCAGTCGGGCTATTCGTAGTACCTTCAGTATACTATAGGGGAATTGTACAAAAATGCTCAGGTAGAAGGGTAGCACCGAGAGCAGGTCCAACAGTCCATAAAATGAGAGACAGTAACGTATGCGGCCTTTGAACCCACGATATTTCTCATCTAAGAGGTCAGCACACCATATACGTAGCATAATCTCTATGCTGAAGAGACCTATGGTTGTATAATCCACTATATGCAGCCACAGGCCGTAACGCTCAGAAATTCTTGGATAGGTTGATAAAAATACCTCTATTGTCGAGATTATTATCAACGATATTATTATGTAGTCTATGTGGTTGTGCCACTTGTGTTTTGTTTGAAGATTATCATCAAATACATATGATAACTCAATCTTAAGATTCTTTAGTAGGTTCATCGGTCTCAGTCTCTCTTTTGTGTTCTTCGTTCACAAATCTGTTTAAAATCGCAGTAGGTACAACGCTCCTCTTTGTCGGTTGCCTCGAATGGCTTTTCTGTGTCGAATATATCTTTTAGAAGAGAGTGCAAATGCTGCTTAAACTCTGCTTCTATGGCCCTTACATCAACTATATCTTTGTTATCTCCCATTTTTATTATATAGTCGTTGCGGTTGGTGCCGTTTTTACGGTGTATGTATATAAGTGATGGAAGAACCTCTTTGGTAATTCCCTTTTCCAGTGCTGCAACACAGTAGAGCAATGCCTGGAAAATGTATCCCATACTTTTACCATCGTGTGTGAAAACCTGTACAAGGTCTTTGACAATCTCATCTTTGCCACCTGTTTTGTAGTCGATTATCTCTAATATACCGTTCTTTCTGTCCATTCGGTCAATTCGTCCTCCAATGCTTAATTGCATAGGCCCATCGGAGAGCTCTAACGTGCAGTCGAAAAATATATCCTGTTCACTGCCTACATATTCGAATGGTGTATGCTCAATATCCATCTGTATAAGACGCTTCAGCAGGCGGTGGATAATCTCGCGAGTCATATACTGCTCGCCATCGTATATAGGTGTGCCCTTGAAGAACTCCTGCTTGAATGCTTCATCGACAAATGTATACAGCAGTGCATCTTTTTCGAAATAGGGTAGTAGGTCGCCTCGCTCTATTGTGCCGTTGTTTACGCTCGTTATCTTGTCGTAGAACAGCTCGGCAGCCTTGTGGAATATAAGTCCAAAATCATTCCCTTTAATCTCGGCATTTATCTGCTCGTATTTACGAAGTTTCATCACATAGCGGTAGAAAAAGCGTAGTGAGCAGTCGATATAACAGTTTATTGCACTTGGCGAGAGTGCTCGTCCCGTGCCTTTGGAGTTATCGTAAATAGCACGCAGAGTGTCTATTATCTCTTTGCTCTTTTCTACCTTTAGTGGTGTATGTGACTGGGTCTTTTGTTTCGAGTTAAGTGCTGTTTTCTTGCCGCAGTGGCCATTTGCCATCAGTTGAAGAATGTATCGCGAACTGCCGTTTCGTCCTGCGCCCTCGGTCGAGCCGTTATATACTATTGTCACATTCTCGGCACGTTGCAGCAGGCGGTAGAAGTTGTATGCGTATATCGAGTCGCGATGTTCGCTAAGGGTAAGCCCGAATGCTCGGCGCAGATTGTAAGGGATAAATGATGTGTCCTTGCCGCCTTTGGGTAGGTTACCCTCATTTGCCGATAGGAATATGATATTCTTAAAATCGAGGTTTCGTGTCTCTAATAGTCCCATTATCTGCATACCTACCACTGGTTCGCCGTGAAAAGGTATTGTTGCGCTCGATAGTACACGCATTAACAGGCTGCCCAATGTCTTTTTGGTAAGTGTCAGCTCGCCGCTGCCGAGTATGTGCAGCAAGCGTTGTATCTGAGTGAATACTTTAAGGTCGGCTTCGAGGAAGAGCTCGCTGTATATGTCGGCGTCTCTTTTGTTCTCTTCGTCATTCTTTTGTTTGGGTAGAGGGGTGCTCTTGGCTATGATATGAACTAATTCGCCAAGTTCCAGGAGCCATCTTGTATTATCATCGTGCATAATAAAGATGCGGCTCAGCAGCTCGTCATCGGCAAACATATCGAGTGGTGGAAAGAGTACTCGGTTCTCGGTAATTTCCTTTATTATATCTCTTGCTTTTGGAGATATTTTTTTGATATATGGGTGGTTGAGAACAGTGCATACGTATTCTGCCTCGAATGTGCTGTGCTGTTCGTCGTAACCCAGTACCTGTAGATTAATGAGCTGTTTGATAAGGTCGAATATGGGTGTGTGCGATACGGGAAAACCCATTGTTATGTTACGCTCTTTCACATTGTCGGGTATTATGTGGTATACCGACTCGAGTTTGCTCTCGTCGCACAGAATAACGGCAGTCTCTACCTCTTTATCTTCCTCGGAATGTTCTTTTATCCATTGCGAGGCATAGCGCATCTGTATACTATCGGTGGTGGTAGATACAAAATCAATCTTTTTGTCGCATATGTTGTTGTACTCAATGTTCTGTAACGCATTGGGAAATTTTCTTAAGTTATGGCGCATAAAGCGGCCTGCCTCGTGCGAAGTATTCTCGATGTAGCTTGTGTCATAGTCCCAATAGAAAAGAGCCTTTTCGCTTCTCATTATTCGCTCGAACAGGGTGCTTTCGACGCGGTTAAGTGCGTTGAAACCAATGAATATATATTGGCGATGGGGTAGTTGCAGTGCATCTTCATTCTCGAGCACGTCGCGGTACATCATTCCTTCGTATGCGATGCCTTCGCTTCGCAACTGCTCCTTGAACGAGTCGTATATCTTACCCATTACCTGCCATATGTGTAGGAAACGTCTCTTGAGCTCGCTCTCTTCGTCGGGATTGAAATTGACAAAGAACTGCTTTATAGCCTCTTTCTGCTCCTCGTCCAAAACATCGGTGGCATTGCCTATGCTTTTCAGGTCGTTAATGTTCGAGAACAGACTTTTTGCATCGACAAGATTCTTGTCAACATCGTCGAAGTCCTTTATAAGCACCTCGCCCCAAAAGTAAAAACTATCTATTGTCTCTTCGCTATGTGTGTGGCGAATATACTCTTTGTAGAGTTTGCTAACAAGCAGAATGGGGTCGCCCAGTACAGCACTGCTACTCTGTTGAAAAAGTTCACTTATTGTTATGTAAGTAGGGCTCCACAGCGGTCGGCCGCTTATCTGTGTTAGATATTCGTTGAAGAAGAGTCCTGCACGCTTATTGGGGAATACTATTGCTATATCGTTAAGTTCGCCGTTGAACCGTTGGTAAATATCTTCGGCAACGAGCTTTAGAAAAGGTGTGCTATTTGTTGTCATAATTTTCTTTGTTATTTTACTTCTTCAATGTGGTTTTTATATACATACCACAAGTATCCTTTTACGTTGCGGTAACCCATCAGGGCAAGATTGCTCATATAGCCTTTTACCTGTTCCACGTGTTTGGGCTTCTCTTTTCCGAATTTGAAGTCTATAACAGTGGCATTATTGCCATCTATCACAACTCGGTC
Source organism: Bacteroidaceae bacterium (assembly GCA_017647725.1). Taxonomy (GTDB): domain Bacteria; phylum Bacteroidota; class Bacteroidia; order Bacteroidales; family Bacteroidaceae; genus HGM04593. The sequence continues at coordinate 2,424 of JAGCKB010000278.1, read as the reverse complement.
GGGACGACAACTCTTTTGTTGTCCGTCGCGATAGAGGATATTACACTCGTTTATAATCTTATATCGCTTGTCGAACCAGGGTTTTGCTTTTGGGTTCGATAGTGCTCTCTCAATCAGCCTTTTTATTTGTGCTTTTTCGTTGTCGCTACCTATTATGCCCTCTATCTGTCTCTTCATCAGCTCTTTGTCAAGTTCTTCACCTGTTATCAGAGTCGACATGATATCGTGTAATATTTCGCCCTTCTCCATATATTCTGTATCCTCAAGCTCCTCGACGCTGCCGGCAAGGAAACGAATAAGGTTGTGCGACTGACGCGATGTGAGGCGATTGTCGTACGATTTGAACTCCTGATTTACCTGTACGGGTTCCAATGTAAATGGGTTAACATTTTTCTCTTTCTCTTCTTTCTCATCTTCTTGATTATTGATTTTTTTACTTGGAACGATCTCACCGTATATCAGACGTTTCTCTTCGCTGTTGTATACAGCACCCTCAAGCCCTGTTTTGTCTATAATTTTGGCAAGTACCGAGCCTGTCTCATTGCTTTTTGCATTTGCATTGGAGAAGATAATAAGATTTGCTTTTGCTCGTGTAAATGCAACATACAGCATATTCAGATTGTCGACCAATTTGAAAAGAGCCTCGTTGTTATATGCCTCGGCATAAATGGAACTTAACATCTCCTTGCTATAGCTTATTGGTAGGAGGTCGAGGTTATTGAACGGTTCTGTGTTGGGGTTACACCATATAATCTCATTATTAACTTCGTTATACTTCCAATTGGCGTATGGAATTATTACGGTATGAAATTCCAATCCCTTCGATTTGTGCATTGTGACTATGCTGACGCTGTTATTGTTTTCCGAGGGGATGCTTTTGTTGCCAAGTTCCTCGTCCCACGCTTTTATAAACTCATTCAGGCTGTTGCTGTTCGAGGCAAGATATTCCGAAGTAATGTCGAGGAAAGAGTATATATACGCCTCTTCCTCGCGCAGAGTATTCAACCCGAATAGTATCATTAACTGCTCTACAAGCTCAATTATAGGGTACTCGGCCAGCTCTTTTCTCTTTTTCACAAAGTCGGGTGGCAGCAGTTGGTCGTATCTCTTTTGAAGACCAAACAGATAATTATCTTCAATCTCTTGGCTCTTTATTGCTCTGTTGTAGAGTTTTACAAGCTCTATTGTGTTTATATAATCTTCGGGTGTGAGTATATTCCGTATTGCAGCTATAATTATGCGCAGTGCCGTTGACGAAGAGAGTTGGTAGGCAGTGTCCGATACTATACTGTATTGTGGCAGGTCTCGGTTAAAAGCAGCTATTATTTCAGGGATAACTTTGCGCTTACGAACCAGTATTGTGATATCGGAAGGCTTTACACCATTATCAATTAATTCCTTAATACATTTTGTCAGTTCAGGGTTTACTACGTCCGAGAACTCTTCTCCTTTTGCCGATTCTATTAATCGCATTTCGGCATATCCCACATCGCTCTTATACGGAGATAATTCTTGTTCGACGTCACTATATGCTTTGGTAAGGTCGTTAATTCGTGTACCCAACTCATCGCCATAGGTGACTGCCATTGTCTTTGTTGCTGCACGGAAAAGTGCATTATTGAACTTAACAATCTTGTGGTAGCTGCGATAGTTTGTTGTGTTTTTGCATAGCATCCTCTCGCTGAGATAGTCGCCAACCTGTGAGTTACTGAACTCTTTTTCCATATTGTTCAGAATGTTCCAGTCGCTATTCCTCCAGCGGTAAATAGCCTGCTTGACATCTCCTACGATAAGGTTGAAACCACCACGTGACATAACCTCGGCAAGCAGTACCTTGAAACACATCCATTGCAACCTCGAAGTATCCTGAAACTCATCGATAAAGATATGATTTATCTCAGTTCCAATTTTTTCAAAGATAAATGATGTGTCTTTGTCAATCATTCGGCTCAACAGATAGGCAGTTTGAGCCAGAAGGAAACGGTTCTCGCGAGTGTTCTCCTCATTAAGTGTCTCGGCTATCTTGTTCAGCAGTCGCAGCTGATGAAAACGTGTCAATGAGAGTTCTACACTTGCGAATTTTTTATACTCCTGATTATATATATTATAGCTCTCCCTTATAAGTTGTGCTATATATTGTGCATCATTGTCCGATAGTTTTTTGGATATTTTCGATGGGTTATTCATATAATCCACCATACGTGTCCCGGCCTCACAAGGAGTGCCATCTTTTTGTTTTTCAAAATATCCCCACGTACCGCTGTTTTTATAGGTGTAGTCATCTATCGTAAGTCCTAAACTATTGCTAAAATCAAAGAATTTACCGGCATTCTCTTTAACACGCTTTTTTATGCTCTCGACATATACATTCAGTTGCTTTCTGTATTCTGCGAGTATTGCACCGTTGTTTTCGCTTATCTGTCT
>JAGCKB010000277.1 GCA_017647725.1 Bacteroidaceae bacterium | reverse complement strand
ATACACACAGCCCCGAGGGGGCAAGATTATATAGCACAGGTCGTAAGGCCTGTGTATAAGGCGATTAATAACAACAGCCCTGAAAGGGCGAAAGAAGAGACAATCATCGAAAGAACACAATTTCGTCCTTACAGGACTATACCGGTTAAAAAACAATATACGTAGGCCTAACGACCTACACTATAAAATTAAGCCCTTTCAGGGCAGCTCACAAACAAACTATTTTTTAACTCCTTATCTCCTTCGACCGATATTTCGGACCTCTACACGTAATGAGTAATTCTTATTTCCTCTCCTCAAGGTGAGGTTGGTGAGGCAAAATCGTCCTCTCGACTCTGAGAAACAATTTTAAGTTGTTATTATGCGATATTAAACTCCAATTTAAGTTCATCGACCAAATATTCATCACTCATACAATGCATATCTGCAACACCTTCACTAATAAGTTCGTAGGTCTTTGAATCATAAAACATACCCAAAGCCACTTCATAAGTAATATTTGCTTGTTCGGCAAACATTTGCACAATGCGTGCATATTTACGCTGTAAAATTATCTGATTTGCTTGCATAGGTCATAGTTTTATGGACTTCACAAAATGCAGATATTTATCCAATACCAATTGATTAGTGATACATACTTGGTGATTAGGATGCTTAAAACGCAGTTGGTCAAGCGCTTGCTCAAATGTATATATACCAGCAAAATAAAGATCGATAGTATCAAACACTTGGTCATCAGCAATACCACCTTCTATAATATCATATATGGTACGAGGCATCCCTTTACGGCAAGCTGTAACATAGTTGAGCCATTCATTATCGTACGCATCGAAAACGACACGAGAAAATTCGCTAACATCTTCATCAAATTCATAGATATTCAAGAAAGCCTCTTCGCCTTTACGCAAGAAACGCTGACCATACTTTATTGCCTGTTCTCGCAGCGAAGTAAGATAGAACCCTCTACCAAAATCAAGATGTGCGCGAGAATGTGCTACATCAGGAGTACGTACCTCCACATTAGATGTATGATACAACCACATCATATCAATACTCCTTTCTTTCTCATATATGCTACCAAATCTTCTACTATATACTCCTTGGAAAAAGAATGTAACACATCATAACAAGGTACAATATAATCTGATATAATGCCTGCACTCTGAAATTTATGGTATACATCTCGAGCATTTATCTTTAAATACTCGGCAACACTTCCAATACAAAAGATAGTAAAAACTAATGACTGTGAATTCATATATCAGAATTAGGTTTGCTTTTATTCGCAAATATAACCCTTTTATTTAGAAGCTGTCAAAATTTACTTCAAAAAAAATGATTACAACATACAAAAGTTGTTTATGCCCTTAACCGCTCGGACAAAAGAACTCTGCGCAGTTTTTTTTAACTCCTTATCTCCTTCGACCGATATTTCGGGCCCCTACTGTCCGCAAAAATTAACACAGAGGTAAATTATTGATATTGCATTGGGCGGACGATTGAAAGTCGCCCGAAACACCGATAAAAGTTACTTTCAAACAAACATACCGCTCCTTTGCCTATTTTTCCAATTCCATCATTGCCCAGCGATTATCCTCGGCAAAGCCAATATAATGGAGTCCGTGACGGGCAGCCTCCTCTTTAAGCACCTCTATATCTTCGACATAGAAACCGCTGAGAAAAATCCTTGAGCCTGCGTGCATACAGCGCACATAGTGCTTAATATCTTCGAGCAGAATATTACGGTTGATGTTTGCAATAACATAGTCGAAACAGTCGTCCTCTTTAAGCGCCTCGACACCACCCAGACGTACCTCGATATCGGGGGTGTTGTTAAGAACAATATTCTCTTTGGCATTTTCGTAGGCAAACTCGTCAATGTCTATTGCCACAACCTTTTCGGCACCGTGCATACGGGCAAGGATAGCCAAGAGAGCCGTTCCACAACCCATATCAAGCACACTCTTTCCACTCATACCGGTGGCAAGGATGGCTCGCAGCATATGGCAGGTTGTCTGATGATAGCCCGTTCCGAATGCCATCTTTGGGTCTATGAGAATATCGTACTGCGCCTTGGGTACATCGGTGTGGAAGGTGCTGTGGATAACGCATCGATCATCTACCACTATCGGTTGGAAATAGTTTTTCTCCCACTCGGCATTCCAATCCTCACCCTCGATATTCTCTACTGTGTATGTAATGGAGAAGCCATCGAGAGGAAAATCATCGACCACAGCTGCAACTGCATCGGCACTGAAGAGTGCCACAGGAGCGTATGCCGTAACACCTGTCTCCTCGGGAACAAAACTCTCGAAACCAACCTCGGCAAGCAATGCCGCAAGAACATCGGTAACAGCCTCTTCGTTGGGAGTCACCGTAAATGTAACTTTTGTATAATCATTCATAATTTTTCTTTTTTTTTGCGAAAATAGCACAAATGAACCGAAGTAAAGCTAAACAATGGGAAAATTTTGTTTTTATTATATAAAAGATTGACTAAATAGAGAAATTATACCCATTTTTTTGGTTACTTTGCTCACAAATGAGTACAGAGCAACAAAATACGACAGAAGAGAGGCCCGGAAAGAGCCTTTTCCGAAGAGTAATGCGAGTGATTCTCACCCTCATACTCCTACCCATAGTTATGCTATGGGTCGCTGTTGCTTTGCTCTATGTCCCGGCGGTGCAAAAGTTTGCCGTAGAGAAATTATGCGCCACAATTAACAGTGACAGCGATTTCAATGTAATGATAGGCGCTTTTCATCTGAAATTCCCTCTGACGGCAACAGTAGAGGATTTTAAGGTCACACAGGGGGATAAAAACCTGCTTACAGGAGAGGAGATTGAGGTAAACATAAGCCTCGCGGCGCTGCTGAAAGGCGAGGTTGAGTTAAACTATATTGCCATTGAGGAGACGTCGATAGATAGCGACAGCCTCATCGACGGCACACACATCAAGGGCAAGATAGGACACTTCCGCATTGCAGCACGTAATATCGACCCGGGCAACGAAAGTGCAAACATACGCCAGCTTTATCTCACCGACAGCAATGCCGATATTACGCTGCGTCCCAAAGGCGAGGATAACGACACTGCCACGAACAATATCGGCTGGGTGGTCGACCTTTATCGCGGCACAATAAACAATGTGCAACTGAGGATAAATCTACCCGATGACACAATAAATGTCGGAGCATACATAGAACAGCTTAAACTGAACAAAGCAACAATTGACCTTGCCAACGAGCACTATGCTCTGCAATCGCTTACCTTGAAAAACAGCAATGCCAATTACGACCGAGGAACGCTGCCCGACAGCATCGCCCCACTCGACCACATTTCGTTGCAACGGATAAACCTTGCAACAGGCAGTGTAAGCTACAACAGCAATGAGAGCACCGTCGAGATAAAGAGGTTTAATATGGTGCAGCAAGAGGGGGTTGAAATAGAGAATCTTGCTCTTGTGGCAAAGGCCGACTCGGCCAACATAAAGATAGAAAAACTTGCGATGAGCACCCGACAGGGAACAGTCGTAAGGGGCGACGGCACTATCCCGCGCGGGGGCGGCAATGTACGCGCCAACATAAAAATGCACATAGACAAGCGCGATCTGCGCTCCCTTGTATCGACCAATGCTTACAAAAGTATTGCCTTTCTGCCCGACTCAATGCTGGATGCGGCAGCAAAAGTAAGCGGTAACCTAAACCGTCTGAACATCGACACGCTATATGCAAGCGTTCCGCTGCTCTCACGCATCGGCGCAAAAGGAACAATAGAGAATATCGACAATAGTAAAGATATAGCGGCACGAGTAGATTTTGACGGATACATTTACGACCTTGCAAGAGTGATAAAACAAGGAGCAGACACACTGCCCAACGAAAGTATGCAGCTACGAGGTAGTGCCTCGTTGGAGCATACGCTGTGCAGCCTTGCCCTGCGTATGCGCACACGTGACGGACGAGCCGCCATTCGCGGAAGCTACGACACACGCGAAAAGAGCTACAACGGCCGAGTAAGAACAAAAGGCCTTAATATCTCCTATGCACTGCCCGAGCTGCCACTGCACAACCTCACAATGTCGATGAACATAACAGGCAAGGGAACAGATATTTTCGACAATGCAACCGAGTATAGTTGCAACGTAAAGATAGACACCGTACGATACGACACAATAGCGCTTAACAACATCACGCTATCGGCACGACAGATAAACAGTTTCTCGTCGATACAGTTGGCAGCGCACGACCCCAACCTCGAGTTGTTGGTGGTATCGGCAACACACCTCGACAGCACCTATGTGACAAACAGCTCGCACGTATCGCTGACCAGGGCACAGTTAGATGGTATAGGTGTGACACAGGCAGCAGTAACCGCAGCAATGCGACTCGACATCGAGGCGTCGACCAATATGCGCGAGAGCCACAAGGCAAAAATCGTAGGCGATGGATTCAGGCTCGTAACCCCTAAAAAGACATTCACCCCCGCGCCTCTTTTCTTCGAAGCAATGACAGCGCCCGACACCTCGTTTGTGAACATAAACACAGGCGACCTGAAGGTAGCCGGAGAGATGTCGTCGGGCTACACCGGACTGAGCAGGGCATTTGAGCGCATCGGAGAGCTATTAAAAGAGGCGGCACTTAGCGAGCGCACACTGTACTATGCTCACGACTACGAGAAGGAGCTGCCTGCATTTTCACTAAACATCGACTGTGGCGAAGAAAACATACTTTCCAATTTCCTAAGGTTCAAGCAAATAGATTTTAACAACGCGAAGCTGAACATAAAACTCGACGATAGCAAGGAGATTAACGGCAGGGGCGGATTGTATGGTTTTAAGAGTGGTGATATGCAGCTCGACACAATACAGTTCTCGCTGCGACAGGATAGCAGCCTGATAAGATACTTCGCCGGTGTGCGCACACGCTCACTCGACCCCGAGCAGAAGAAGCTGAAATTCTACTCGGCGCTATATGGCACGCTCAACAACGACAGCCTGACGACAAGCTACATATTCCGCGACAGCAACGAGAACATTGGCGCACGCCTGAAACTGAATACCCAGCTAAGCCCAAGAGAGCTGTATTTCCACTTCGACCCCGATGCCATAATCTTTGGGCACCCGTTCCGTTTCAACAGAGATAATTACCTCACTCTTGGCGGGAGATATGCAGTGCGCAGCGACATAGAGCTGAAAGACTCGCTTGGCTCGGGCATACGCCTGTTATCGAGCAACGATACTACGCAACAGCGCGACCTCAGTGTCGAGCTATTCAACATAGACCTAAAAGAGGTCACAAGCCATCTGCCCTTCTCCCCCGATATTTCGGGCATACTGGATGCCGACCTACACTATCGCGACGATGATGGTAAAATGCTCATCAGCAGCGACATTCAGTGCAATGACATCGTATATGAAGGCACCCCGATGGGCAATGGCATTATCGAGCTTGCCTATCTTCCCAAAGGGCAGGACAAGCATTACATCGACCTCACACTGCTGCACAACGACAACAGAGTGCTGAATATCTTCGGCGACTATAACAACGACAGCATTAAGCCCGGCATCGATGCCAATGCAGTGCTGACACACTTCCCCTTGCAGCTATCCGAGGCATTCCTTAAGGAGAGCGGACTGAGCCTCGGTGGTTACATCGACGGCGATTTAAGCCTCAGAGGAAATATCGAAGAGCCACACAGCAACGGTTACATTCATTTCGACTCGGTATCGGCCGAAGCACCTGTTTTTGGGGCACGACTGCACCTAAAGGACGACAAGGTAGAGATAAAGGAGAACAAACTGAATTTCGAGAACTTCGATATTTATGCACACGGCTCTACCCCCTTCAAGATTAACGGTACGGTTGATATGCAAAATCTGCTTAATCCCGAGTTTAATCTTGTTATGCGCGCCAACGACTATCAGCTCATAAATGCCAAACGCAAAAAGGGGAATATGCTTTATGGTAACTTATCCATTAACTTCAACTCCCTGGTGCGAGGCCCGTTAGATGCCCTTCAGATAAACGGTTCGGCAACGCTCCTGGGCAAGAGCAATATTACATACGTTATGCAGGACACCCCGCTTGCTACCGAAAATGAGCTTGACGGGCTTGTTCAGTTTGTCGACTTCTCGGACACCACAAAGGTGCAGGATATTCAGATTCCGACAGCCGATTTTGGCAATGTAACAATGAATATTATGCTGAACATCGAAGAGGGTGCACACATAAATGCCGATTTTGACGAGAACCGCAACAGCTACATCGAGCTTCAGGGAGGCGGTAACCTCTATCTCACCTATACAAACGAGGCGGGAATAAACCTTACGGGACGTTACACACTTAACGACGGACAGTTGAAATACACGTTGCCCATTATCCCGCTAAAGACATTCAAAATCAGCGACGGCAGTTACATAAACTGGACAGGCGATATAATGAATCCCACTATCAACATCACCGCTCTTGAGCGTATGAGCGCACCTGTAACGCTTGACGACGGAAACACACAGGCGGTAGCGTTCGATGTAGGAGTGCTGCTCACAAATACGTTGGATAATATGGGATTGAGCTTTACCCTATCGGCACCCGAGAATGCCACCGTACAGAACGAGCTGAATTCGATAGACAAGGAGACACTTAACAAATATGCCGTCACAATGCTTATTACGGGAGCCTATCTTGGCAGCAATGGAGGAATAACAGTCTCCAATGCCCTCAGTTCGTTCCTAGACGCACGCATAAACGACATTGCAGGCAATGCAATGAAAAGCGTCGATATAAATGTGGGAATAACCGATGTAAACAACAGCGAGACAGGCGACACCTATAAAAACTACTCGTTCAGCTTTGCCAAACGATTCTGGAACGACCGTCTGACAGTGGTTATTGGCGGCGAGGTAAACAGCGGCAATAGCGCCCAGCGCAGTAACAGTTTCATCAACAACGTATCGTTGGAGTGGAAATTGAGCGAACAGGGCAACCGCTACATACGTCTCTTCTACGACAAGAACTACGAGTCGATACTCGAGGGCGAGATTACCGAGACAGGCGTGGGTTACGTCTACAAACGCAAGCTCGACAACCTTAAGGAGCTGCTCATCTTCCGCAAGAAGAGAGAGACAGAGACTCCCAATAACAAAAAAAGTAACTCAGGAAAATGAGAAGAGGAGTAATATACATATTAACCCTGCTGATAATATGCTCGTGCTCGACCACACGACTCATCGAGGATGGCGAGCAGCTATATACAGGTACCAGGAAGATACATTTCGAGGGAGAAAAAGAGTTTGCATCCACCGAGATTGGCGAGACAGCAATAACCGAGGTCGAGGCGGCGCTTGCGGCAACCCCCAATGCCTCTATTGCCGGCAGCTCGAAATACAAAGGCATCCCATTTGGTCTTTGGTGGTACAATGCCTGTGGCGACAGCAAAGGGAAAATGGGCGAATGGTTCTTCCGTAACTTTGCCACCACCCCGGTGCTTATATCTAAGGTGAACCCCGAGCTGCGTTCACACGTTGCCACAAATGTACTCAGCTACTACGGTTATTTCAATGGCAAGGTGACGCCAACCATTATAACCGATAAGAAAAACCCCAAGAAAGCCGCCGTAGAGTATAATGTAACACTGCACCGACCCTATACATTGGGCAGCATAGAGTACCGAGGATTCTTGGGGAACGCCGACAGCATCATCACCGCATCGCTGCGCAGCAGCCTGCTAAAGAGTGGCGAGCAGTTCAGCGTAAAAAATCTCAGTGGCGAGCGAGAACGCATAAACACCCTGCTGCGTAACAACGGTTACTACTATAGTCAGACAGGATACATCGAGATTCTTGCCGACACAATGAATAGACCCGGAGAGGTCGACCTGCGTCTGCAACCGATAAAAGGATTATCGGCAAATGCAAAGCGTCCCTACAGGATAGGGCATCTTTACCTGCGTGTAAACGACAACAAAAACCATTACGGGGCAGCAAGCGACACATTGACAAGAGGCAATGTGAGCTATATATTCTCAGGCGAGAAACAGCCTGTGCGCCGAGGCGCAATACTTCGTAACATCTTCCTGCGTCACGGCGAGCTATACTCGCAGCAGGAGCAGCAGCGGTCGTTGCAACAACTGAGCAAGATGAATATCTTTAGCAGTGTGAACTTTAATTTCACACCACGCCCCAACAGCGACAGCCTCGATATGTTTGTTACGGCACAGCTCGACAAGCCCTATAACTTTACCTTCGAGCTTAACGCAACATCAAAGAGCAATAGTCAGATTGGCCCCGGTAGCAAGATAACGCTCTCGCGTAACAACATCTTCCGCGGTGGTGAGGTTCTGAAGCTATCGCTGCAAGGCTCGTATGAGTGGCAGACCGACGGTAGCGTAAAGGGACGTCAGGCAGTAATAAACTCGTGGGAGATAGGCAGCGATATATCGCTCACCTTCCCCCGACTCTTTTTCCCTGTTATACACCGTCGTTATCTGCGTTTCCCCGCGACGACAGCGCTGCGTCTCTATGGCAGCCAGATGAACCGCTCGGGATTTTTCAAGATGGTACACGTTGGTGGCGATGTAGAGTATAAGATATATACCAAGAACACCACCACTCACACCGTCACTCCGTTCCGCCTCACATACGATATGTTGCAGCGCACAACGGCAAAATTCGACAGCATAGCTGCATCTAACCGCTCTATAGCCAACAGTTTCCGCAACCAGTTTATCCCTGCAATGCAGTACACATTTACCTACGACAACACCCCCACCCCACACCGTAACAAAACCTGGTTAGAGGTGTCGGCAACGTCATCGGGTAATGTCACCTCTCTGCTCTTTGCCGCCTTTGGCGAGAAGTGGGACAAGAAAGACAAAAACCTTTTCAAGAACCCATACGCACAGTTTGTAAAGCTGACAGCCGAGATAAGACAGCTCTACCGCATAAATGCCAAGAACCACATTGCCACACGCTTTATGGCAGGAGTGATAAAGAGCTACGGCAACTCCGACTATGCCCCTTACAGTGAGCAGTTTTACATTGGTGGCGCCAACAGTCTTAGAGCATTTACGGTGCGCAGCATAGGCCCCGGCAGCTATCATCCCGACAAAGAGACACGATACTCGTACCTCGACGAGACAGGCACACTTAAATTCGAGGCAAACATCGAGTACCGTTTCGGCATTTTCGGCGACCTCAACGGTGCCCTTTTTGTGGATGCAGGAAATGTGTGGTTGCTCGAAAAGGACGACAGTCGCCCCGGAGGAGAGTTCAGCCTCGACTCTTTTGCCAAACAGATTGCACTGAACACCGGTACCGGCCTGCGCTACGACCTTGAGTTTATGGTGCTGCGCCTCGATTTTGGTGTAGCAATTCACGCACCCTACGACACCGGCAAAAGCGGATATTACAATATTCCCAATTTCGGTAAAGGCTTTGCCTGGCATTTCGCAATAGGTTATCCGTTCTAAGCCGGAACAGAAAGTGAAAAAAGCCTGAAAGCCCCCCGAGTACTCTGAGGACAACACTTTGCTGCTCTCGGCAGTGAGCACATGCCGTGAGTTCGGCGCCGATGTAGCCAAGGAGTATATATGTGGATAAATATGGTTTTGTCGATAAGGATGGTAATGTCGTTATTCCATTTAAGTATGATGGTACTCGGGGGTTCTCCGAAGGCCTTGCACCGGTTGGATTAAACAATAAAATAGTTTGTTTGTGAGCTGCCCTGAAAGGGCTTAATTTTATAGCGTAGGTCGTTAGGCCTACGTATATTGTTTTTAAACCGATATAGTCCTGTAAGGACGAAATTGTGTTCTTTCGATGATTGTTTCTTCTTTCGCCCTTTCAGGGCTGTGTGTATGAAAAATTCAGCTCGTTTGTTAGTATCTTTGAGGTAAACCTCGAAAATAGACTGCACTCGCTGAGAAAAAAAATTCAAGCAAGCTTGATTTTTTTTTCGCTCGTTCGTGCTATTTTTGCAAAAAGAGGAACTTTTCAAAGAAAAGTACCATAAGAACAAACGAAATAAAACAGATATAAACACTATGTATTGCCCTAATTGTAAACAGGAATTTCCCGGCAAATTCTGTCCCGAGTGTGGTACAAAATTGGTAGAAGTACCCAAACAAAACGATTTTGGAGTAAACATCAGTGACTATGCGGCCATTAT
>JAGCKB010000276.1 GCA_017647725.1 Bacteroidaceae bacterium | reverse complement strand
TCGCCGTTTTTTATGTTCAATAATGCCTGTTTCTTTCTTTTTTGCGGTTACATAGCCCGCTATGCGCCCTTTAAAAATAAATAAACATTCTATTCTTGCTCTATAAAAAACTTGGCGATATAATTTTAAACAGCTTCTTAGAGCCATCTTCTAACGTGTTAAATTGTATTGGCCAAATAGAGAAGTCCCTCGTGATAGCCATCGAAACCCTTTCCGTAGATAACCTTCTCGGCATACAGAGAGACGTAAGAGAACTTACGGAACTCCTCACGCGATGTAATATCGGTAAGATGCACCTCGACAGTGGGCAATGCCACTGCTTTTAGAGCATCCAGAATTGCCACGCTTGTGTGTGTATAGGCTGCCGGGTTAATGAGTATACCATCCACACGACCATAGGCCGCCTGTATGACATCGACGATGCTACCCTCGTGATTCGACTGGAAAAGCTCGACCTGAACTCCGGCCTCGGCAGCACTCTCACAAATGAACTCCTTAAGCGCTGCATAGTTATGTGAACCATAAAGCGACGGTTCGCGCAGTCCCAACATATTGATGTTAGGGCCGTTGATTACAAGAATTTTTTTCATAGGCTTTGTTGTACGAAACCACTATCGCTCGGCAAAATGAACAAGTTCCGTTTACTCTCGCTTAATCGTGGTTTTCATTTTGTGTTTGATAAATAAGTGATTGTTAGATAGTTTTTCTCGGTTTTCAGAAACTATTATATAATTTCGGCATATGTGCCAAAGTATTTGAACTGTTCGCCACACTCGTTAAGTTCACACATGAGCGAGAGGAACTCTTCGCTATACACCGAGGCCTCAATATCGAAATAGAAGCGATACTCAAATTCACGCTCGGGGATATGACGGCTCTCCAATTTCACGAGGTTTACTCCCGTTGCATTAAGACGCGACATAATGCGGAAAAGTGTACCGGGACGGTTGGGGATTACCATCATAATACTTGTGCGGTCGGCACCAGAATAAATCTGCGGCTCGGACGAGATACAGATGAAACGTGTATAGTTGTTATCACGATTCTGCACAGCGCTCTTTAGCGGTTGCAGATGATACAGTTCGGCACACAAGCGCGACGAAAGCGATGCCTTGGTGCGGTCGCCCGACTGCGCAATCATTCTTGCTGCCTCGGCTGTATTCTCGACAGGGATTATACGCACATTCTTCAGTGTAGAGAGAAAATCGGAACACTGGCTGATTGCCTGCTGATGCGAATAAATCTCACGTATATCCTCGAGCTTTGTACCCGGATGGGCAAGCAACGAGTGGTCGACCTTAAGACGCACACTGCGAACGATACTCACATTATACTCAGAAAGGAGGTCGTAGATTGCATTTACCGAACCTGCGATAGAATTCTCTATTGGTAGTACTCCAAAACGACATAATCCACTGCTGACAGCCTTAAAAACGCCCTCGAAATTACTCATATACATAATCTCGGGCAGGTCGAGCAGACGCTCCGATGCCAAATGAGCATAAGAGCCCTCACATCCGGCACAAGCCACAGAGGCGCGTTTGGGAAAGGGAGCAGGGGGAACCGATGTAACCGCTTTAATTTTATTGAAGAAGTCGGAATCCTCGGCAAGAACACGTGTCTGATACGACTCACTAAGGTCGAAAATCGTATGATAGAGTGTTCGGCCATAACCCTCGAACTCGGGGCCCAAGCGTTTCGAGACATTGTGCAGTACGTTTCTTGCGCGTGAGGGGTGATAAACCACCATATTATTCTCCTTCTTATATCGTGCAATATCGGTTACCACCTTCATACGCTGTGCAAAAAGGTCACACATCTCGGTGTCAATTTCATCTATCTGTTTGCGTAGTGCTTCTAAATCCATTGCTATATAATTTTATTAATAATCATCTGTTTACATTGCCCCCAAGCATCAGAAAATGGTCGTAGAACGAGGGGTACGATTTTGCCACACATTCGGCGCCGAGGATTGTTGTTTCACCATCGGCTATTGTCGACAAAATTGCAGCCGACATTGCTATTCGATGGTCACCGAAACTATCTACAGCGCTCTTTGCCACCGGAGTACCGCCGTATACTGTAAATGTATCCTCGCCAACCGACGATGCAATGCCAAATGCCGCAAGCGTCTTTTGCATTGCAGCCAGGCGGTCGCTCTCTTTATATCGCAAGCGCCCCACATTGTAGAACTCGGTACTTCCCGATGCTGCTGCAGCAGCCACTGCAAGTATAGGTACAAGGTCGGGAGTATCCATACAATCGAGGTCTGTTCCAAATAGTTGCGAGGGAAAAGCCACCACCCTATTGTCGGCAATCTCAATGAATGCACCCATTTTACGCAGATGGTCTACTATGCAACGGTCACCTTGCAATGAGTCGTAGTTTATTCCCTGCACTGTAATGGGATGCTTACCAATTACACCTGCCACCAACCAGAATGCAGCTGCCGACCAATCGCCCTCGACCACAGTTCTCTGCGGGAGATGATACTGTTGTCGGCCCTTTATCTCATAAATATTCCCTTTATTGGAAACAGTAATACCGGCTCGGCGCACTGCATCGATTGTCATATCGACATACGAGGCGCTTGTAAGTCCATCGGTAATCTCTATTGTACTCTCCTGTTCCTAGAGAGTGAGAGCAAAAAGCAATCCCGTAAGATACTGCGATGAGATATTTCCCGGCAGACAATAGTTGCCGGCTGCAAGAGAGCCTCGGCAGGTAAGAGGGAGCTCGGCATCGGGCGTCTGTTTTTCAAATTCAATTCCGTGCAACGCAAGAGCATCGCACAAAGCACCATTGGGACGCTGTGGCAGTTTACCCGCACCCACAAATGTTGCATCAGCACCAAGGGCAGCAGCCACCGACAGTAAAAAACGCAGCGTAGAGCCACTCTCGCCACAGTTAAGCGTAGCGCCCTTTTGCAGCTTTACGGGCAAGACTGTAAAAACGCCGTCACTATATTTTATATCGGCTCCAAGAGCATTAAGACAGTTCATTGTCGCCACAATATCATCGTTCAAGGCACTGCACACAATAGTGCAAGGCTCTGTTGCCAGAGCCGCACAGATGAGCAGACGGTGCGCCTGCGATTTTGAGGGCGGCGGCATCACTGCACCCGATAATATTCCATTGAGCCTGATATCCATTCTTGTTTATCCTAAAATCAGTTTCAGTTTATCGTAAAGTTCCTCAACCGCGAGCGTCACAAGCACACATTCGCCTATAGCCTTTGGCAGAACAACAGTAATGTTGCCACCGCGACGTTTCTTGTCCGACAGGATAGCATCGTACAGGTCATCGGCACTGTAAGGAGAGGAGAGGTCGAATCCATAGCGCTGCAGCAGTGCCGATAACTCCTCGGCAACGTCACATAAGCCACACAACGGAGCCATACGCGCTGCAATAACCATACCTTTTGCCACAGCCGCTCCGTGCGATACCTCAAAATTACTCATTTTCTCTATCGCGTGTCCGAATGTGTGTCCAAAGTTCAACAACCCTCTTATGCCGTTGTCAAACTCATCCTGCTGAACAACGTCGCGCTTAATTTCGACACAACGCGCCACCACGCTTTCACGGTCGAATGGCGGTTCCTGCAATTTATCATACAGCGTCTTGTCGAGTATCACACCATATTTTATAACCTCGGCACAACCATCCCTGTAAATATCGGGTTCAAGGGTATCCATAAGTGCCGTATCGCAGCACACCAACGATGGCTGATAGAAAGCACCCACAAGATTTTTTCCTGCAGGAATATCGATGGCAGTCTTACCACCTACCGAACTGTCTACAGCTGCCAAAAGCGTGGTTGGAATCTGTATAAATTTCACTCCACGCAGATAGAGCGCAGCCGATAGTCCTGCCATATCTCCAACTACTCCACCACCAAAGGCAATCACAGCATCGCTGCGAGTTAGCTTGCAGTCGGCAAGAAAATTCAGAAACTCAAGCAGATTATCGGCACATTTAGAGGCCTCACCTGCCGGAACTACAAATTTATCAGCTGCATAACCGGCAGCTGTGAGTGTATCGATGAGTCTATCGCCGTATAGTTCGTCGACCCTGCTATCAGTGAGTACTCCCAAGCGGCAATCACCCACAATGGGGCGCAGCATCTCTCCGATGCTGTCCAATATTCCGCGTCCTATGAGAATATCATAGCTGCGCGAAGCCTCGACGTGTATGGTGGTATATGACATAATTATTTCTCCTATTTTTCGGTTCCCTCCTTGGCAACGCAGCCGTCGTGCAGCAACGAGCACAACACCTGGGCATTCCCCTCGGCAATAGCGTTGCGGTACTCGGCAAGTGAGTTCATCAAGTGGTCAATCTCGGTTAAAAGATTCTCGCGATTCTCAAGAAAAAGTTCGGTCCACATCGCCTCATTAAGTCGTGCCACACGTGTAAGGTCGCGAAAACTGCCTGCACTATATCCGCGATGATACTGCGCCGAAGGACTCTTTACAAAAGCATTCGAGACTACGTGACACATCTGCGAGGTATAGGCAATCATCCTATCGTGAAAATCGGCGGTAGTAACAACATATTTCTTGAATTGCAGTGAATCAAGCACCCTTTTCACTCTGTCGAGCAAAGCAATATCATCGTGTACGGGCGGTACCACAATGAGTGATGCTCCCGAAAAGAGATTTTCACGAGAGTATTTATATCCCGAATACTGCAATCCTGCCATAGGATGGGCTCCCACAAATGTAAAACCATATTTTCGGGCAAGTTCAAAACCCGTCTCGCACACCAGACGTTTGGTTCCGCAGAAGTCGATAACAAGAGTCGAGGGTGATATTTCCGCAGCCTTTTCGACAAGATAGTCTATCACTGCCTGCGGTGTCGCTGTGAGCAGCAACAGTTCACATTTCGACAATCTTTTATCGTCGAGTTCATCATCCACCGTTCCCTCAAGAGCTGCATAACCAACTATTGTACTGTTTATATCAAAAGCATACACAGTATGTCCGGCTGCTTTAAATGCCTTTGCAGCCGAACCTCCTATAAGACCTAAACCTACAACTCCTACTATCATTTATCTATTACCAATTCATTATACCACGAATCTCGTTAACGCGACGTGCAACATCCGAGAACTGCTCGGGTGTAAGCGACTGAGCACCATCGCAAAGTGCGTGAACAGGGTCGTTGTGTACCTCAATAATAAGTCCGTCGGCACCGGCCGCTGTTGCTGCGCAAGCCATAGGACGTACAAGACGCGAAACTCCTGTTGCGTGACTGGGGTCGACGATTATGGGCAGGTGTGTGAGACCGTTGAGCACAGGCACAGCAGCAAGATCGAGCACATTACGTGTGTAGCTGTCGTAGCTGCGAATTCCGCGCTCGCATAGAATTACATTTTCATTTCCCTCGGACATTATATACTCGGCACTCATGAGAAGTTCTTTAAGCGTTGCCGACATTCCTCGTTTAAGAAGAATGGGCTTGTCGCTGCGTCCAAGTTCTTTCAGAAGCTCGAAATTCTGCATATTACGTGCACCAACCTGAATAATATCAACGTCGGCAAAGAGGTCGAGGTGTGACGCACTCATAATCTCGGTTACAAAGGGAAGACCTGTTGCCTCGCGTGCCTTGATAAGCAGTTGCAGACCCTCGGCACGCAGACCCTGAAAATCGTAAGGCGAGGTGCGAGGCTTAAAAGCACCACCGCGCAACATATTTGCACCCGATGCTTTTACCGACTGTGCAATGGCAAGAATCTGCTCCTCGGACTCTACCGAACAGGGACCTGCCATTATACAGAAATTACCGCCACCAATCTTTACCTTATTTTCACCCTGTCCAACCTCTATCACAGTATCATCGGGGTGGAAGCGACGGTTTGCACTTTTGAAAGGCTCGCTTATTCGTGTTACATTTGATATAATTTCGAGCCCCGAGAGAAGGTCGATATCAATTTTGCTTGTATCGCCAATAAGGCCAAGCACAGTCTGAACCTCTCCCTCTGATATATGCACTCTTACATTCTGCGACTCCAACCATTTTACAAGGTTATCGCGTTGAGCTTTTGTTACTCCATTCTTTAAAACAGCTATCATAATGTCATTTTTAATATTTCAACTTTAAGAATTACAAAAGTACAAAGTTTGTTGAATTTTCCTATTATTTTTCTAAAATAATCGCTGTTTTACTAAAAAAAATAACACTCAATAGTCAATTTACGTGATTATTCTTGCAAAAACGGCATAAACAAATGTGGATGACTCAAAATGATAATGAGCCATCCACATTTACTTATACACCACTTATAGTCTATTCAACCTTTCTATCGCCTATCCATTTACCGTAAAAGACCTTATGGTCGGGTTTAAACAGAGCACCAAAGCCCTGGCGATAGCCATTTACATACTTACCGTACCAAAAATCGCCATTCGTCCAATAATAGACTCCATAGCCGTGACGACGTCCGTTATATGTCTCGCCATAGTAAACATCACCATTCGAGTAGGTTATCTTGTAGAAGCCATATGGTGATTTCATCCCCTCGGCATCGATAAACGGATAGCGCAACTTTACATTACCCTCGACATTGTGCATTTTAGATATTTTTCCTGTCGATAAATCATATTCGACGTAATGTTCTTCAGAACCCACACGCGCCGAACCGTTCATCATCGTTATTCCAAAGATATGTTTGCCCTTACGAAACTGGCCAAATGTCTGTGCATCGTCGTCGGTGAGATAGTATCCCCAGCCGTAAATGGTATTATCGACAAGCTGCCCGATATACTGTCCGTGCTTTCCTGCAATATATTTTGTCTCGGCCTCAGAAGATACATAATCGCAAAATACCTGTTGCAAAATATCACTCATATCGGGATATTTGGTAATTGGTTCTTGTGCACGAACCACAACAGTAAAAAGAAGCAGTATAAGTGTTATTACAGAGAATCTTTTCATTTGTATAATCTATTCTTATTTATATATTCTGAGACTTTTTGAGACACAGAGCCTTGAATATCAGCACCCGAGGCCACCAACTCACGTATCTGTGTCGAACTTATATCATACAACTCCGAAGCCAGCCATTTTACGCCCTGTGGCAGTAATGGTTGCTGTTCGTTACCTCGTGGATATACTATTATAGGGTAGCATTCGAGGATTAAATCCCCGCGATACCAACGGTCGAATTTCTCCCAATTATCAGCGCCGATAAGCAGCAAGAATTCATGCTCGGGATAGGCAGCCTCAAGCGCCTGCAAAGTGTGTAAC
>JAGCKB010000275.1 GCA_017647725.1 Bacteroidaceae bacterium | reverse complement strand
CATAGGCAATAAGTTCATCAGTAAATACTACGAGTTCGACGAAGACAGCAACCACATTGGCAAGCAACATTTCGCAAACTCCGAGGTATTCATCAAGGACGTGTTCAAGGGAATCTATGTAAAATGCACACAGGGCGACGGCACAGTGCTCAAAATCTACCGCACACGTCTCGACATCGGCTTCAAGCACTACATTGAGAGCAGCACCGGCAAGCTCGACTCAGTACAAGCACTCTCTGCCCCCTTCTACTCGGGCAAGGAGGTATTGCAGGTCAACAACTTCAACAACAACGACCTCACACCGCTTGCAAGCGAGCAGCAGCACACATACCTGAAGACCCCTGCCGGCCTGTATACCGAAGTGACACTGCCAATCACCGACATTGTTGAGAGCTGCGACACCCTCAACTCGGCAAAAATAACCTTCACCCGTTACAACGAGACCAAGGGCGATACAAGGACACCGCACTCAACCCTATTGATGGTAAGAAAGTGCGACATGTACAAGTTCTTCCTCAAGAACAAGGTTGCCGACAACAACACATCATACATCACAACCTTTACACCGGAGAAAAACGAGTACACCTTCAGCAACATTGCCAGCCTTGTCAAAGCATGCTACAAGGAGTACAGCGATGGCACAAACGGTGTAGACGGCAACGGCGGCAACCCCAATTGGGAAGCAGAAAACCCCGACTGGAACAAGGTAGTGCTCATTCCCGTAAACACCACACTGGACTCGAACAAATCAATCGTGAAGATAACCCACGACATCAGCATCAGCAGCGTACGCTTGCGTGGAGGCACAGAATATGAGATACCCATAGAAGTCATCACAAGCAAGTTCAATGACTGATATAAATAAAACCAGCAGCTCAAACAAGCTGCTGGTTTTATTTATATCAAAAACACTTTGATAAATTAGAATTTATGCACTGCGCGAATTCGGTATTTTAAAAGCCCAAGTTCTGCGTATTTATTAGATATTTTAGCATCCTTGTCCTGTTTCCGGACCTTATCACCAGAATAATAACGTTCACACATTTTTAATTCATATTTATCATAAATAATAAATATATCGTAATAATCGACTTCTGTTGAGGTGTAATATCTGATAGAAGAGTTCTTAAAAATTGGGGTTATAGTATTACTCTCAAACTTCTTGGATGTATCTTTTACCCCGTTCATACATTTCCAAGCACTGTATTCACCAAGAGGATGACTACCATCCTTATGAACATTGCACAAATTCCATATCATCATCATCTCATTAAAGGCAGGTAAGTACCAGCCTTCACCCAACTCCCGACAATAGTTGAATGCCGGAAAATCGTTCCAAGTGAGTTCTGTATTTTCAATAATATCAGAAATAGTCTTCATATTGTTCCAACCATCATCCTTGTCACGAGCCCCGGTTTCAAATAATTCTACACGCTCGTGCGCTTGAAAAAAAGAGCCCCAAGGAATAAAACTCGAATTTTCCTTAAGCGAAATTATCAGTCCGTGCCTGCCATTGTCTGTTACGTTTATAACAATTCCACACACTCCATCCTCGTCAAACAAATCTCCAATATTATACCTCTTAGTGACTTTTGGATAAGGATAATCTCCGGTTTCACTACTTATATTAAACGTCTCTATGCGCCCACTCTGATATTTTACAGAAAAAATCTTATCGAGACCTATGCTATAAAGCGGCCCATCAGGCATATCTGCTCTACGATATTTCAGTTCAACATCGTTTACCTCTTCAACTTTACAATTAATTTCTTCGGCCGATTTGAGCAAAATTAAATCCTGCGCGCACAACTGCACACTAAAAAACAAGAGTAGAATACTAATTATATTTTTCATAATAAGAAGAATTTAAAACGAGTAACCGGCAAACAGGCCATAAAAACACACACAATCAAGATCCTCAAACTGAGGATTATAGGTAAATCCCAATTTGGCACCTACATTAAAACCGCCAAAATGAACTCCAAAATTAGAATTGAAACCGACAGTAACATTCGTATGCTCCATACAATCCCTTCTTAAATTATTGTCAAAATAACGTCCGGGCACATACGAGCTCAGAGGAACATTCAATTCAAGCATTAATCTACCAAAAAACAAATTATTATCACGCATTGTATAACCGACATTGAAATCAATGGCATTGAAAGTAAGAGGCAGTGTTGCAACATCAAAACGTCTATAATTATAACCGATACCAAAAGCAATTCCCGAATAGCTTTTTTTATTGAAGAAATACTCTCCAAAGAAATCTACACCTGTGCAAAAAGCAGATGTTGAGACATTATCAGATTTGTCTCCAAATATATCAAAAACACCTCCGATATTTGGTTCAACCGTAAAATACAGATGTTTCTCGTGTATATCTTCCTGAGATTTATCCTGCGCCTCAAGAATATTTCCATATTTATTATTTTTGGCACTTCCTTCTGAAATCTCAGTAGGGGTTTGCTGTTCATCCTCGAGGTTTGTTATAACCTCACGCTTTCCATTTTCAAAATTAATCAGGAATATTTTTGAGCGGGATGTAGAATAGGTTACCCCATCCAAATCATCATATAACTTATATTTGATTTCAGAATCAGTAATTTCCAAGACCTTAACCTTTTTCTCCGATGCGTCCATCATCACCATTACATCTTGAGCCACTGCTATTTGTTGTAAAAACACAGCAGTAAACAAAAAAACAAATCTTTTCATAGATAACAGTTTTTTGGGGCCACCGGCTTCAAAGTGACAGTTCTAAAAACAAAGAAAGTGTGGAGCCACTTCATTTATCTATATGAAGGTTGTGGAAAGACCTGTGCCAGAATAAATGATGAAATACCCCACACTTGAATAGTATGGGATAATGCACCAAAGTGCATAGCCACATAGCTACACAAGATATGAGTGTATTCGCCAACGCCTCTGGCTTTGAAAACTTCCACATTTTCATATAAGGACAAAACGAAAACACTTTCGAAAATATGTCTGTTGCATTCGCAACACTACAAAGATAGCAATATTTTTATATATTTAAAAGATATTCAAATTATAGTGAATCATTCATAGATGTATATCTGTCATTATTCGTTTTACGCCTTTAAAACACAAAGTATCAGTCACTATATATTAATAATAACAAAAGCCATCGACAGACTTGTCGATGGCTTTTGTCAGATATGTAAACCGGTTTTATTCAGCCTTTGGCTTTCTAACGCACTTTCTCTTTGGTTTCTCCTCAACTCCAGGCTCCTCTGCCTATGCAGGAGCTGCAGCCTTCTTGGCAGCCTTCTTCTCCTTTGTAGCAAGCTTTG
>JAGCKB010000274.1 GCA_017647725.1 Bacteroidaceae bacterium | reverse complement strand
CTCTTGCTTGCGTTCAAGTACGCTTTTCTGTGCCTCAAGGTTCTCTTTGAACGAGTCAATCTCGTTCTTGCGACGCTGTAGGTCTTCGTTACGCTGGTTCAGCTGAATCTCGCGCTGTTTCACGTGATTTTCGGCCTGTTGCAACTTGTGGTTGCGCTGCGAAATCTCTTTTTCGAGTTCGGCCTTTTTGTTGAGGAATTTCTCTTTTACCTCCAGTAACTTGTTTTTCTTTATTACCTCGGCCTCTTTCTGGGCCTCATCGATAATGCGCTCGCGCTTCGATTTTAGCGCAAAGTGGTTTATCAGATATAGGCAGACGCAACCGATTGCTATTCCAACGATTACGCCGATAATTAATGATGATGTGGAATCCATAATGTTTAAATTTTATATATAAAAAAAGCACACCGCAATATTATTGTGGTGGATTATCTCCACTCTCCTAATATGGCAATGCGCGAAAATCCTATGTAATTGCATTGTAAGGCACTATTTGTGCTTTGCAATGCTTTGTTGTGGGTTACTCCTCTGCTTTAAGAGTGTCGTCAACCAAGTTCGATAGCTCTGCTATCTTACGCATAGTCTGTGACAGACCGGTGTCGTCGGTCCTGGTGGCGAGTCTGTATGCAATATCTATGGCTACCATTGTAATCACTCTCACTGAGCCTTCGCCCGAGAAAGCTTGTTTATATGGTGTCAGCGTTTCGTTTATCAAACGAGCAGCGTCGCGGTAGTAGGGTTCCTCACTTACGGGAACGGTAAGCGGATACGATACTCCGTCGATAATAAGGTTTATTACCACTTCTCTATCTTCCATTGTGCCTTGTCAAATTTAAATATTAACTATTTTGTCAGTGACTCTATGCACCGGTCGATTTCGCGCACAAGTGCGGTAAGTCTCTCTCTTGTGGTGCCTATTTCGGCGTCACTTAGCGAGATTACCTTTGCTTGCTTTAGATTGTTGTAGTTCTGCTCGAGTGTGGCGCAGCGTTCCTCTAATTCTTGTATACGGCGGTTGTTCTGCTCAAGGGTATCGGTAAGTTCCTTGATGTGCAGAAGTGCTTTTTGGTGCTTGTCTACCAATAGGCGAAGCCTCTGTTCGAATAGGGTTAGTGTCGCTCTCTCTTTTTCGGTCATAATACGACAATCTTGCTGCAAATATGGATTCTCAATCGAAAAGGTAGTTAGGTTTGTCGATTGTTCATAATATATTCGCAGTTACTGCAAATATATACTATTTTTGGGAAATCTGAAAGATTTGCATGTTTTTTTGCATCAATGTGCAAAAAAAATCACCGTTTGCAGTGCTTAGAGAGTCATTTTTCTGTTTTTTTGAATCTTTTTTCAGAAAATCTCGGCCTCTTTGAAAAGTTCTCGATAGTAAGCGGCTTTTTTATCAAGGGCAATAGGGTAGGCGCGTGATGTCGATGGCATTCTGAATAGTCTCACGCCCATTTGCGGTATCTCTACACTGTTGCCTATTGCAGGTGTAGCTATGTCGTATGGCGCCAGCACCGTCTGTGCCGATTTTTCTCCTGTGACGGCAATTGTGCGGCACTGTGGAATCTTTGCGAGCAGTGCGGGGATATCTGTTGCTTCTATGATTTTAAGATGCAGGTCCGAGGCGTTACCTTTACCGCGTTGTATGGCTGTTGCAGCATCGTATAGTGCGATGCCTTTGTCTTCTAAGAAATGTTTTATGGTCGAAAGGTCGAACTGTTTACTACCTTTTATTATAAAGTGCTTGTCGTCGTTAAAAAAGATGAGTCCTATCATCTTCCAAAAGTCATTTGTTATATTGGGGTAATAGAAGTCCATAGACCAACGCGCGCGCGGTGGCGGAAAACTGCCAAGAATTAATATTTTCGCATTCTTGGGTAGGAAAGGTTCCCATGGGTGGCGCTCAATCTCCAATGAGTTGTTCATTTCGGCACTCTTTAAATTGTGAATTCGTAGCGGTGAAGCATCTCAATGGGGTTGTAGGCTCGTTTCACCTGTCTAAGCCCCGGGTCACCGAGGTCTTCTTCGCGATTGACGTGAGTAATATGTGGATATTGCGATAGTATGTCGTTGATAAACATACGGTTAATGGCTTCTCCTGCTCCTATCACTGTGCGGCTTGCTTTCTCGATGTGTACATAAAGCGTGTCATCGAAAATCTCGCCTAATGTGAAAGCTGCAATCTTGCCATCTACTCGCAGTATGCCTGCAGGCTGATGGTAACGCGATTGATTACGCACTGTTGCCATACATTGCCACTGTTCATAGCAGCGCATTGTCTCCTCGCGGTTGTGCTGACAATCGCGGTCGGCTGCAAGAAATCGTATTACCTCCTGTGTATCTTCGTTTGTGAATCGGGAGTATTGGTGTATTGGGTTCTCGGCAAGGAACTTGTTATATCTGTTGCGTTTCTTGTTCAATGCTTTGCCTTGTAATGTGGCAAGGGATTGAGCGCTGTATATATAGTCGCTCCAATTGTCGAGTGTGCTTGCCTGGTGTTGTGGAAGAAGTGTCTCTATTCTCTCTTTGAAAGACTCGGGTACGGCGGTCAGACGAAGCGTCGCGCCGGTGGCAGTGCAATGCTCATTTATGATTGCTATCGAGTCGGCGAGCGGTAGTTTGCCTATGGGCATAAGAAATGCCGGACTGTTTATATCGGCTTGTGATTTTGCTGCAATGAAAAGAGTCTCTTGCTCTATTGCATATCGGTAGTTCATAAAACGCGCCCACATAACAAGGTTGCCCGGTGTGTAGTCGCACGAACGTGTGGGGATATACTGTGTAAAAGGGTGTATTTCCTCTAATGACTCTATTGTTATTGGTTTCAGTGTGAGCACGGTTTACTCTTTTTTGTTGTGTATGATGTTTTTAAAACAAGAGGATGCTCCTTCGAATGAATTGGTGCATCCTCTTTATTTTGTATATGTTTGTCTTATTTCTTATCGAAATCCTCGGCCTGTTGACGGGGTTCTTTCTTGGCTAGTGTTACCAGGCGGAATACATAATCGACCATCCATTGCTCCGAGTATCCAAGCTTCTCTTTATACTGACGTATAGCATATACGGTCTTGAATGTTGCCTCGTCCTTCCAGTTGTTCTTTGTGAGGATGTCGTTTACTGTCTTTTCGGTGAGTGAACGCAGTGCCTTGTTCATAAACGAGGGTAGACGCAACTTCCAGCTAAGCAGGTTGCCTACGAGTATCATCAGGTCGTTGTTGAATCCCTGGAAGGCAAATAGGTAGGGTTGTGCGCTGTTTATGTTTTTGCAGTTCTTCTTAATTGAGGCGTCAATCTCCTTGAAGAACGATTCGTTCATTCCGTATATCTGCTCAAGCATCTTCTTGCAGCGGCTGCGCTCGGCGATACCCAGTTTGTTGTTCTGTGTAGGAACCTTTAGTGTGCGCTTGAATGTTGCCATATCGGGCAGCATTGCAAGGTTGGTGATGCCTAAGTTGGATGCAAGTACCGATTGGTAATACACGCGGATAAGGGTCATAAAATCCTCCATTCCGCCAACCTTCTCGGTATCGTTATTTTTCTTCTTGAAAAAGCTGAAAATTCCCATTATTCTTTTCTGTTATTTCGGTTTATTGTTTTCTTCTTTTTTGCTGCTCCTCGAGTATGCGCTGTTGCTCCTGCTGCAGTGCCTCAAGGCGTGCCATCATTCCGCTGCGCTTCTTGGGGTTGTTCTTGTTTGCCTCGTGGTAGGCTTGCATCTTGCGCAGCAATTCGTCCTCTCTTACGGCGCGTCTCAGATATATGAATGTAAACACGCTGATGAGTGTAGATAGGAAATAGTAGTAGTTAAGACCCGATGAGTAGTCATTGAATATGAAGAAGAATACTACGGGCATTATATACATCATCCAACGCATAATCTTCATCTGCTGCTCCTGCTCGGGTGAACCTCCCATATTGGGCTGCATCTTCGAGGTGTAATAGGTGTTAAGTATCTGTGTTACGCAGAACAAAAGGCAGAAAATGCTGATGTGGTTTCCGATTGGCCAAATATATGTGTTCCAACTTATAAGGGCATCGTATGCCGAGAGGTCGTGTGCCCATAGGAAGCTCTGTTGACGAAGCTCTATGGCATTGGGAACAAAATTGAACAGGGCAATGAAGATGGGCATCTGTATGAGCATAGGCAGACAGCCACCCATTGGGCTTGCACCATATTTGCTGTAAAGTCCCATAATCTCTTGCTGCTTGCGCATTGCATCTTCGGGCTTGGGGTATTTGGCATTAATCTCGTCGATGTAGGGCTTCAGGGCTCGCATCTTTGCCGAAGATACATACGATTTATAGGTAAAGGGATATACTGCTGCCTTTACAATAAGTGTAAGCAACAGAAGAACTATACCCATACTTATTCCCCAGTTGGTGAGCCAATCGAACAAGTAGATGATGAAATAGCGGTTAATGAGGCGAACGATGGGCCAACCAAAGTATATCAGCTCGTGCAGGTTGATATCTTTGTCGGGGTTGATGCTGAGGCTGTTGCTCTCTTTTAGTGTGCTGTACTTGTTGGGTCCGAAATAGAACTGAAGCTCTGTTGGTGTCTTGCCTGTGGGGTCGAATTCGGTATACATCGACGCTGAGCAGTTCTTCATAAAGCCACGACCCTCGTGCAAGGTGTCCGATGCTAATGAGACATCATTGAAACGGTCGCCTGCGATGAGTATACAAGAGAAGAACTGGTTCTTGAATGCAACCCAGTCAACGGGCTCTTTAATCTCCTCTTTGTCGTTGTCGCGCTCGTTAAGATTGTCGGTGTCGTCGTCGTAAATCTTATATGTGATATTGGTATACTGCTGTTCGAATGTGAATCCCTTCTCCTGCTGACGTATCAATTGATCCCAATTGATGCCAAGCTCGCGTGTCGAACTGGGGAAGAAACCGCTCATATTGTGGGCATCGATATATAGATTTACCATATAGCTGTCCGACAAAAGGTTGTAGCAGAAATCTATGTACTTGTCATCGGAAAATGCCAAACGCATAATGACACTGCTGTCGCTTTGCTCTACGGGTGTAAAATACAAATCACTTGTATTTATGTTCTCCTCCTTACCGTCGAATGTGAAATAGAACTGGTTCTGTATCTCCTCGGTAATGCGGCGCGATTTCTTTATCTCTATCTTATCTGTGTTGCTGAATAGGGTAACGGGGTTGCCTTGCTGGTCTTTATAGTCGGCAAGGGTAGCCGATGTTATGCGAGCACCAAGAGTAGAAATATCTACGCTCAGTTTCTCGTTCTTAAGAGTGATGCTTCTCTCTTCGCCTTGCAATGCATTGAAAAGGAACGATGTGCTATCCTTGCTCTGCTCGGCCAATTTTGCCTCGCGTGCCTCGTTCTCTCTAATCTCGGCCTGCTCTTGCTCATACTGAATGGCAGCGATAGAGTCTTGATGACGTTTCTGTGCCTCTATTTTGCTTGGGTCGGGCTGATTAAAATATAAAAAACCACCAAAAACTAATGCTATAAGCACATATCCGATAATATTATTCTTGTCCATTTTATAGATTTAAATTCTATGATTTTTGATAATTGCCTGCAAAGTTAGCAAAAATAAACCTAATAAAAAGGGTTTATGCTTAAAAAAAGTGACTATGCAGCTTTGCTCTCTTGTAAAATGTCGTTTATGCTGCTGTTTTATTCGTTATTGCAGGTGAAAAATACTCTATAATCGCCCATCTAAGTAAGAAGCTGTTTCAGAAATTTAAACGGCTTCTTAGATTTATACACTCTCTTATTTTTATATTATGCCCGAAATGTATTATCTTCGCACAGAATTAACACAAACTACTATGAAACATATATCATTCTGT
>JAGCKB010000273.1 GCA_017647725.1 Bacteroidaceae bacterium | reverse complement strand
TGTGTAGGGCTCTTTGTTGTTCAGTGAACTTGTCTTGCGTCCCCAAGAGACACTTGTGTTCTCGATCTGCTTTCTTGTCTTTTCGTCGCTGCGTATCACTATTTCCTTGAAACGAACCATCTTCTCTGGGTCTTTTCCTTTGAGATACTCGGTGTCGGGTGCAGGTACTTTGTATGGGTCGTAATCGCCCAAAACCACCATCAGCTGCACCCAATAGGCCCAGTTGTAGTTATGGCGGTACATTGCGCTGCGCACTACCTCCTCGGCTGTCAGGGTGTTCTTATAGCTCTGTTCTGTAGTACCCATATATTTTGTATTGTCTAATTTACCGGGGAAATACATATTGCCGAGATACTTTCCGTGATCCGATTTGCTGCCGTCTATGACATATACGCCCGATGGACGTTGGTTCTCCAAGAGGTTGACTCTCTGATTCTCGAGGTGCTCGGCCGGGTCGAGGCCATTGTTCATGGCATCGTCCTCTTCGAGACTGCCGCTCTCTTCCGATGCAGGGTCGGGGGTCTCGATATCGGCAATGTCATCCATAAAACTCTCGTGGATGGCAAAGTCGTACAGCTCGTCGCTGGCGGTGCCATCTTTAAGGTATGTTATATCCTGTGCATACTCCCACTCGTCGAGGTAGTCGAAACGCATCTCGCTATGGGGCGGACGGCCGTTACGCTCCTCTTTCTTCTTTGTTACAACCTCCAATGGCCCCAACATATACTCAAACGGGTTCAATTTTATAAGGCTGTCGTTTACAGGCTCTTCAATCGATTGCCCTAGGTTCCTCTCCCAATAGTCGTAGAGACGGAATTTGGGCGAGTAATAGCGGTCGAGTGAGAAGGCGTACCACACATTATCGGTGTGACGATAGTTGTCGGTGGGGATTAGTTTACCAACTCTTCTGCCATAGAAATCATTTAGCACAAGGGTGAAGGATCCGGTCGAGTCGGTGCGGAAAGTCTCTTGCTCGGCAACCTTATTGTCGTAAGAGAATTGCAGGCTTGTGAGATTGAATTTCGATGGCTTTATGTTTACTTTGCTATATCGTCCCACGCCATTCTCCCGGCTCTTCTGATAGAGGGTGCCTTTCAGTGTTATTCCTCGCTCTATGGGTTGTAGTTGCGAGGTCTTTATCTGTGTGAGCTTGTTCCAGTCGTATGATGTCCAGCCGTGGGTGAGCATAAGCAGGTCTATCTGCTCGTCTCGGTTTTTGTTCTCGGGTGCAAAGTATTGCGATGCATTGGGGATATAACCTTTCAGTTCGGAACCCAACAGCAGATAGCTATACATATTGTAGTCCCAGGAGGTTGACTGATTGCCTGCTGCATCGGTAACCGATAGCGTGAACTGTGCGTCGCCCTCAATGGGCTTGCCATCTTCGCGCTCTATGCTGATGGTTATCTTTTCGTGCTTCTTGGGTGGGAGATTGTTTATGAGGTAGTTGTTGCCCTTTACATTCAGTTTCACTGTCTGTCGGTCGTTCTTTTGCAACTGCTCGTGCATTACAAAGAACTGTCGCTCGGCAAGAGGAACATCGTGGCTGAATACTACGGCGCGTGTAACACCCTCTAAAAGTCCGCTTTTGGGCAGGGTGAATATATGTTCGCTCTGCTCGGCTGGCAGTTTTTTGTAAAATCCCATTGTGCCGCGATGTAGCAGCGCGAAGCCCAGTTCGCCGCTCTCCTTGTCGTTGTTGCTTATCTTTATAGTGACATTAGCAGCATCTTGTGCTATGCTGATGCCTACTCCGACCGCCTCAACCTTGGGCAGGTCGAAACGAAATTGCTCTCTTTTGCCCTTTTTGTTGGTGCTGTGTGTCTGCGCGGTGTATTTACTCTTGGCCTCGGGGGTAATTTCGAAAGAACCTTTGCCATTGTGTGTGGGAACGGTGGTGAGCATTGGCTTCCCATCCTTAAGAATTGTAACAGAGTCGGTGCCGAATACTCCATCTATGCCGCGAAGCTCGTATGCGACGCGGGTGGTGATGCCACTGACAAGATGACCGCCCTCGGGGTAGAAGGTGAGTGTGCACTCGGGTAGCTCCGAGCTTACCCACTCGCCGCGATACATAAAACCGCGTTTGCGGTCGAGCATATTCTTAAAGTCCCAATTATCGGCATTTACCTTGTCGAAGATTGGAAACACTCGGCTGAATACCGCTTCGCTGTTTCGGTTTAGCATATAACGCGTATAGGCTCGAACCTCGTAGTATCCCGAGAGAAGCAGCGGGTTAAGTTCGAACTCGCCGTTGCAACTGCCGCTCTCGTCGAGTTTATATTTCTTGGTCTCCACCACATAACCCTCAGGCGCTACAAGCTCTACATACAGCACCCGGCTCAGTGTACTTGCTTTGTCGCTATTGCCGCTTGTTACGTGTGCCTTGAACCACATTGTCTCGCCAAGATAGTAGGCGGTATTGTCAAAGTGCAGGTAGACATATTCGGGGACAAGTGTTCGGCCCATAATAAGGGCTCTCTTTGCGGTTTCGTCGATATTGTTCTGTGCTGCTGCGGGCAAGGCCAATAGCAACAAAAACAGATAGGATATTATAGCTCTCATAAGGTTTTATTAGTGCTTGTGTTATCTATTTGCAGTTTACGGCTCAAAGATAGCTATTAGTCTTTTTAAACAAAAACAACTATATCTGTTTTTTTGTGTAAATTATGTTAATAGGGTTGCTATTCGCTTTTTACCTTTTCCTTTGTAAAAATCGTTCTTGCAATGTTTGCATCCACTCATACCAA
Source organism: Bacteroidaceae bacterium (assembly GCA_017647725.1). Taxonomy (GTDB): domain Bacteria; phylum Bacteroidota; class Bacteroidia; order Bacteroidales; family Bacteroidaceae; genus HGM04593. The sequence continues at coordinate 5,916 of JAGCKB010000273.1, read as the reverse complement.
TTGGGTACATATAGTGTGGCAATGACTGTGTTCACCAACATACCGAATACAACTGCTGCACCCAACGATAGACGGGCTGCGGCGCCTGCACCTCCGGCAAAAAGCAGTGGCATAACTCCCAGGACAAAAGCAAAAGAGGTCATTAGGATGGGGCGCAGACGCACGTGCCCTGCTTCGGCAGCACTGTGGCGAATGTCGTTGCCCGCTGTGCGAAAATCGCGTGCAAACTCCACTATTAGAATACCGTTCTTGGCACTGAGGGCTATGAGCAGGATAATTCCAATCTGTGTGTATATGCTCACCGGAATATCCATTATTGCGCACCCCATAATGGCACCTAACAGGGCGATGGGTACACCTGTAACTGCTGCTACTGGGCTTGTCCAGCTCTCGTATTGTGCGGCAAGCACTAAGTAGGCTACCAAAAGCGCCAATGCAAGAATGATAGTGGTTGTGGAGCCGGCACTCTCCTCTTGAAAAGCTACTCCTGTCCACTCGTATCCAAACTCATTTCCCAAACTGTTGCGGAAGGCCTCGGATATACTCTCCATAAGTTGTCCCGAACTGTATCCGGGAGCGGTGTTACAGGTGACTGAGGCGCTGTTGAACATATTGTATCGTCCAAGCTGGTCGACACCAAGAATCTCTTCTACCTCGATGAAACTGCTGAAAGGTACCATTTCGCCGTTGTTGTTGGCAAGGCTCAAGGCGAGTACGTCGTCAATCATCTTCTGGCTCTTTTCGCCTGCCGACATTTTTACCTGCCATATACGTCCCAGCATAGTAAAGTCATTTACATATACCGAGCCCATATAATAGCTGAGGGTTGATAGCACTGCGCTTATGTCGAGCCCCATACTGATGGCCTTATCGCGGTTGATGTTTATCCTGTATTGTGGCACGTTAGCCTCGAAAGAGCTTGTCATTGAGGCGATAGCAGGGTAGCTGCCGCTCTCCTCGATAAGAGCTTGCACTGCTTTCTGCATCTCGCCCGTACCAAGTGCCTTGCGGTCTTCGAGTTGCAGTTGCAGGCCACCTACGTTGCCTATTCCCGGGATGGCGGGTGGAACGATTGCGAAGCATTGTGCCTCCTCAATCTCGGCGTATGCCTGACGATTGAAACGCTCTACAATATCTGCGGCCTTATGTCCCTTGCCTTTGCGCTCGCTCCAATCGCGCAACACGACAAAAAAGGTGGCTGCATTGCTCTGTTCGCCATTGTTCAGTATGCTGAAGCCGCTGATGGCGATATTGGTCTTTACCTCGGGGTAGCTGTCAAGGATATTTTCTATCTTGGCGGCTACCTTCTCGGTGCGGGCAAGTGAGGCGGCAGGCGGTAACTGAACAGATATAATCATATATCCGTCGTCCTCTTCGGGGATAAAGGTCGATGGCCATTTTACGAACATCACTACAGCGAGGATAGCAAGCGCCGCAAAGCTTATGGCAGCAACGGCAGGCTTGCGCAACAACCATTTTACGCTGTAGTCGTATGTGCGCTGTATGGCGTCGTATGTCTTGTCGAAAGTGCGTAAAATAGCTCCTTTATGTTCGTTTACCCTTGTGGGGCGTAGCATAATGGCGCATAGTGCCGGGGTCAGGGTTAGTGAGTTGAATCCGCTGAGCAGTGTAGATGCAGCAATCGTTAGAGCAAACTGTTTATACAGCTGCCCCGATATTCCGCTAATCATTGTCGTTGGCAGGAATACTGCCATCATTACAAGTACAACACCTACAATAGGTCCCGAAATCTCTTTCATTGCCTTGTCGGTTGCTTCGCGTGGTTGCAGTCCCTCGGTATCTATTATACGGGTTACATTCTCAACAACAATAATGGCATCGTCCACCACAATGGCAATGGCAAGTACAAGACCAAAGAGGGTTAGGGTGTTTATTGAAAATCCCAAAAGCTCCATCACTGCCAATGTACCTATGAGCGATACCGGGATAGTGAGGCAGGGGATGAGCGTGGCGCGCCAATTTTGTAGAAACAGGAAGATAACCAATATAACCAACGCTGTTGTCTCGAACAGGGTGTAGAGAACCTCCTCGATTGAGCTGCGAACAACATCGGTAGTATCCAATGCTATCTGATACTGCATATTGGGCGGAAAATCCTGTGCAAGTTCCTCCATACGCTCGCGTACAGCCTTAGAGACAGCCAATGAACTGCTTCCGGGAAGCTGATAGACTGCAAGGGCGGCGGTGGGCTTTCCTTTAAGGCGCGAGGCTGAACTGTATGTCTCGCTGCCAATCTCTATTTCAGCTACGTCGCCCAGACGCAACATATCCACTCCGTCGTTGCGTATCACAATGTCGGCAAATTCTTGGGTGGTGCGCAGTCGTCCTTGGACATTAAGTGTGTATTGAAAAGCATTGTCGGCACCCTTACCAAGTGTCTGTCCCACATAACCTGCCGATACTGCTATGTTCTGTTTGCTTATGGCAGCATATACCTCGGAGGGCGAGATACCGCGTATGCGCATTGCCTCGGGGTCGAGCCACACGCGCATCGAGTACTTTCCTGCTCCCATAATATTTACAGCGCCCACACCGGGGGTGCGTGTCAGGCGGTCGACAAGATTAAGCTGTGCATAATTCGACAAATATAGCTGGTCGTAGATGGAGTCGCCCGTAAGTGTAATGAACAGAACAATATTCGATGACCGTTTCTGCACCGTAACGCCCTGCTGAGTAACCTCGCTGGGCAGTGAGTTGAGTGCAATGTTCACCCTGTTCTGCACAAGTACGGTTGCCATATCGATATCGGTGCCTACCTCAAATGTAACGGTGAGATTATATGTGCCCGAAGAGGATGATGTAGAACTCATATATATCATATTATCCACACCGTTTATCTGTTGCTCTATTGGAATACCCACCGTCTGAGCTATTGTCTCGGCATTGGCGCCGGGGTAGACGGCTGTTACCTGCACTGTGGGTGGGGTAATCGATGGGTATTGGTCGATAGGCAGTACAAAGAGGGCTACAAAACCGCCAACCAACAGCAACAGCGACAGCACCGTTGCGAAGATTGGGCGATAGATGAAAAATTTGCTGAAATCCATAATAAAAGGGAGTTGGGGGTTCGGACGGTTGGCTCTATTATTCTTGGTTATCCGATACGGGGGTTATTCTCATCCCGTTACGTACTTTCATAAGCGCTTTGCTGACATAGTGCTCTTTGGGTGCAATTCCGCTGCGTATAATGCGCAGGGTATCGTCGACAATGTTTCCAACCTCAATGTGGCGATACTCTACGATGTTCGAGTCGTTTACCACGTAAAGGAAATTACCCGTCTGGTCGGTGCCAATGGCTGCATCGCGTACGAGGATAGCATCGGTGAGTGTCTCATAAGGCAGAACTACGCTTATGTAGCTTCCCGGCTTAAGAAAATAATCGCTGTTGGTGAGGGTGGCTCTTACGCGCAGGGTTCCGGTACTCGTCCTTACGTCGGGCGAGAGATAGTCCATCTTGGCACTGCGTGTAAAGTAGCGGTCTTCTCCCAATGTAAATGTAATCTGTTCCTCTTTGCCTACCTCTTCTTTGCGTTGTTGCTGTCGCAACCATTGGTTGTCGGTCACATCGAAATAGGCATACATATAGTCATCTTTGTATAGTTTTCCCAGCTCAACGGGGCTTGCTGCACCTGCAATATAGCTTCCCGTAGATAACTCCGAGAGGCTCATTAATCCGTCGTGCGGGGCGCGTATGTGGCAGTAACCCAAGTTCTTTTTTGCAGTTGAGAGTGCAGCTCGCGTATTCTCTACCTGTGCTTTGTATGTTGCAACCGATGTCTCGGCCTTTATCACCTCGATGCGACTCACTGCGTCGCTCTTTACCGCCTCTAACATCCTCTCGTAATTATTTATGGCATAGTCGAGGTTAGCCTCGGCGCTCTTTAGCTGTGCCTCGGCTTGTGTGACGGCATTTTCGTATGTGGTGGGGTCTATAACAAAAAGCAGGTCGCCGCTTTTTACTCTCTGTCCCGGGGTGTAGTTCTTGCTTATGAGTGTGCCGTTGACACGTCCGACGATGGATACTGTTGCTTCGGCCGAGAGATAACCGGGGTATTCGCGAGTGAGAGTGACACTGCGTATCTGCGGACTCTCTACTGCTATTGGCAGCGCCGTAGCGGGGGTACTGCTCTTTTTCTGTGTGCAGGCAGTGAGCGCTATTGCTGCAACTGCTGTTAGTATAATTCTTTTCATCGGTATGTTGATATTTGAGGTTACTATCTGTTACCACCCTCCGCCAAGCGCTTCGTATAGTTGCACAAGGGCTTTTAGGGAGTTTCCTTTTGCCTCTACAAGGTTATTTCTGTAACTGAGCAGAGTGCGTTGTGCATCGAGCACATTCTGAAACTGTGTGAGACCCTGCTTGTAGAGGTCGAGCGACAGGCGCAGTGTCTCTTCGCATTGGTTTACTGTCTCGCGCAGTGCCACTATCTGTTTTATCGAGTTACGATAGAGTGACATTGCATTCTCTACCTCTTGCATTGCTGTAAGTACAGTGGAATTGAATTCTGCAATGCTTTGGTCGAGGGCAGCTTGTGCTTCTCGGGTAGCATTGGTGCTTCGTCCTCCGTCGAAGAGGTTCCACGTGAGCGAGGGGGCTATTTGCCAGGTCATACTGCGCTCGCGTGGCAGATGTTTCAGCTCGCTTGCCGAAAAACCTATCGAGCCGTTGAGGTAGAATGTCGGTAGCCACTCGCGCTTCGAAGCTCCTAACTGTTGAGCATACGACTCTATGCGGTATTCGGCTGCACGTACGTCGGGGCGACGGCGCAGCAGTGCGGCCGGCACTCCGACTGCGATAGGGGCTACAATCTGCGGAAGTGGTGGGGTGCTCTGTGGCCAATCATAAAACTCCTGCGGATAGCGTCCCAATAGTACAGCCAATGAGTTGCGATACTGTTGTACCGCTCCTTCGGTGGCGGGAATGGCGGCAAGGGTGCTATAGTATACCGAGCGTGCCTGCGCAACATCCAATTTAGATGCAAGGCCGCTGTTGTAGCGCACCTCAACGATATTCATTATTTCGCGCTGCGAGGCTGCATTCTCGTTAAGCACCTCTAATTGCGTAAGGCTTTGTACAAGAGAGAAATATCCTGTTGCAACATTGGCATATAACGCGACGAGTACATTGCGGTACTCCTCTTTACTTGCATTGTAAAGTCCTTTTTGAGATAACGACTGTTTGTATAGCTTCCCGAAGAGGTCGACCTGCCAGCTGACGCTTGCCGCTGCGTCGAAATATCCGCTGTATACTGCTTCATCGCCCGTTGACTTTATATTACCGCTTGTTCGTCCTCGTTGCCATCCTGCGTCAATGTCGAGTGAGGGTAACATAAGAGCTTGTGACTGACGCCATTGTGCCTTTGCTATGCGTATATTCTCTATTGTTGCGATGAGGTCGAAATTCCCCTCTGTAGTCTCGACGATTAGGGAGTCGAGACGCGGGTCGCAGAATATGTGCCACCACTTGTCGTCGTTGGCTGTTGTGGGTAGAAATAACTCCTCTTCATCGGGCCATTTTTGCGGTAGCGGCTCGGTAAGGATGCTCTCTTGTGCAGTCGCAGTGTAGAGCCAGGCGAACGCGATTGATAAAAGCGTAAATACTCTTTTGTTCATTCTTTTGGGATATTTTGTATGCTTTCCCAAAATAACAAAGAAGTAGGGTGAATGGTTTTTATGTAGTTGTTTTTTTGTGATAGAACTATTGTGTATAAGCTGTTGAAAAACAATGACTTTGTATAAGTGGCGCAAAGATTTTGAAAAAAAATACCTCAATTTTTGAATTATGTGCCGATATTATTTACAAACAGATAAGTAATCAGATGCACATTCCCGATGGCTTCGAAGGGGTGAAAGAGATAAAAACTGTCGCTTATAATATCGAAGAACTGCAACCCG
>JAGCKB010000272.1 GCA_017647725.1 Bacteroidaceae bacterium | reverse complement strand
TCGTATTTTATGGTGCGAAGATAGAATTTTATTTTCAAAACAGCATATCGCTGATGGTTCAAAATTATAGACACACTTAATAAATTATTTTATAAAAAAAGAGTAGTTCATATAAAATTATTTATAACTTAGCGCCATAAACCCTAACAAACATTAAGTATGAGTAAGGATAGAGAAAAACTTTTCGGCGAGTTTACACCCGTCTCATCCGAGGAGTGGAAAAACAAGATCATAGAAGACCTGAAAGGTGCCGACTACGACAAAAAAATGATTTGGAGAACATCCGAGGGATTCAATGTTAAACCCTTCTACCGCAAAGAGGATATAGAGGGGGTAGCAAGCAGTATGCCCGGAGAATTTCCCTACACACGCGGAAACAGAGCTGATAACAACTGGCTCATAAGACAAAACATACCAACCGATGATGTCGAGGCTGCAAATGCCGATGCCAAGAGATTCATCGAGCAGGGAGGAACATCTATAGGGTTCAGTATCAAAGGACGAATGGTTTCGGCCGAGTTTATCGCTCAACTGCTCAACGGTATTGATGCCGAGCAGATTGAGTTGAACTTTGCCGTATGTGCAAAGCGCACAGTGGACTTTGCTCATCTTTTGGCCGAATACTATAAGACACAGGGCATCGACCTAAAGAAAGTCAGCGGAAGCATCGAGTATGACCCCATTGGCAAGGAGCTTACACGCGCAAAAATCCTCGATGGTTATATCGACAATATAAAGAGCATCTTAGAGGCTCTTACCGACATGCCCAAAATGCGTTGTGTGACTGTTGGCGCAATAAACCTGTGCAACAGCGGCGCATATATTACCCAAGAACTTGGCTATGCTCTTGCCTGGGGTAATGAGTATCTTAGTGCACTTACCGAGGCAGGCGTTCCTGTCGACTGTGCTGCAAAGGCCATAAAGTTCAACTTCGGAGTATCGAGCAATTTCTTTATGGAGATTGCAAAGTTCCGCGCTGCACGCACCCTGTGGGCCAAGATTGTAGAGCAGTACAGCCCCGCTTGCCAATGTGCCTGCAAGATGATTATACACGCAGCTACATCAATGTTCAACCTAACATTGTTCGACCCGTATGTAAATATGCTTCGCACACAGACCGAGGCTATGAGCGCTGCCATTGCCGGTGTAGAGTCAATCACAGTATCGCCCTACGACTCGGTTTATGAGACACCGACCGAGTTTGCGCGTCGCATTGCCAAGAACCAACAGCTCATTCTTAAACACGAGAGCCATCTTGACAAGGTTGTAGACCCCGCAGGCGGTTCATATTATATCGAGAGCCTAACACGCTCAATAGCAACAGAAGCCTGGAAACTATTCCTTGAGGTTGAGTCATCAGGCGGTTTCCAAAAGGCAGTGCGCGAGGGATTGGTGCAGAAAGCCATCAACGAGAGTGGCGACAACCGTCGCACTGCACTTGCCAAGCGTCGCGAGATACTGTTGGGAACCAACCAATACCCCAACTTCACCGAAACATCAGAGGGACGCGATCAACTACAGAAATTCTGCTGCTGCGGAAAGCCCGAGGAGCACAAAGAGGGTACACTGAACCTCGCCCGCCTGGGTACAGAGTTCGAGGAGCTGCGCCTCACCACCGAGCGCAGCGGCAAGCGCCCCAAAGCATTTATGCTGACAATAGGTAACCTTGCAATGCGTCAGGCACGTGCACAGTTCTCGTGCAATTTCCTAGCCACCGCAGGCTACGAGGTAATAGACAATTTAGGATTCAAGAGTGTCGAGGAGGGAGTGGCAGCAGCATTGGAATCAAAAGCCGACATTGTTGTCATCTGCTCGAGCGACGACGAATATGCCCAGTATGCCATCCCTGCATACGAGCTACTGAAGGATAAAGCCATCTTCATTGTGGCAGGCGCACCCGCCTGCACCGAGGAGCTTCAAGCAGCAGGCATAGAGAATTTCATTCACGTACGTGTGAATGTTCTTGAGACACTAAAGGGCCTTAATGCCAAGTTGGACATCAAATGATTACAGCTATGAGAAAAGATTTCAGTAAAATAGATATATTCGCAACTGCAACACCAAACACAGCAGCTTGTGCATCGGCAGTTTGGGAGACACCCGAGCAGATAAGCGTTAAGCCCGTCTACACCGCCGACGACCTAAAAGAGATGGAGCACCTCGACTACGCAGCAGGTATTCCGCCATTCCTGCGTGGTCCCTACTCTATGATGTACACATTCCGTCCTTGGACCATCCGCCAGTATGCAGGATTCTCCACAGCCGAGGAGTCGAATGCTTTCTACCACCGCAACCTTGCATCGGGACAGAAGGGACTGTCAGTAGCATTCGACCTTCCCACCCACCGAGGCTATAACCCCGACAATGAGCGTGTTGTGGGCGACGTTGGAAAGGCCGGAGTATCAATCTGCTGTATGGAGAATATGGAGCAGCTGTTCGACGGTATCCCATTGAACAAAATGTCGGTATCAATGACAATGAACGGCGCAGTGCTTCCCGTACTCGCATTCTACATAAATGCTGCGCTTGAGCAGGGAGCAAAGCTCGAAGAGATGGCAGGCACCATACAGAACGACATTCTTAAGGAGTTTATGGTGCGTAACACATACATCTATCCTCCTCAGTTCTCGATGCGCATCATAAGCGATATTTTCGCCTATACCTCGCAGAAGATGCCAAAGTTCAACTCGATATCAATCTCGGGCTATCACATGCAGGAGGCAGGAGCATCGGCCGACATCGAGCTTGCCTACACCCTTGCCGACGGACTGGAGTATGTACGCGCCGGTGTAGCCTCGGGTATCGATATTGATGCCTTTGCACCCCGTCTGTCATTCTTCTGGGGCATTGGTATGAACCCATTTATGGAGATTGCCAAGATGCGTGCAGCACGTATGCTGTGGGCAAAGATTATAAAGAGTTTCGGCCCCAAGAATCCAAAGTCAATGGCACTGCGCACACACTGCCAGACCTCGGGTTGGTCGCTCACCGAGCAAGACCCATTCAACAACGTTGGTCGTACTGTAATAGAGGCAATGTCGGCAGCAATGGGACACACACAGTCGCTGCACACAAATGCCCTTGACGAAGCCATAGCACTGCCCACCGATTTCTCGGCACGTATTGCACGTAACACACAGATTTATCTTCAAGAGGAGACAAATATATGCCGTGTGATTGACCCGTGGGGCGGTTCTTACTACATCGAGAGCCTAACACAGGAGATTGCCGACAAGGCATGGAAGCTGATCCAGGAAATAGAGGAGCTTGGCGGAATGGCAAAAGCCATTGAGACAGGTATTCCCAAGATGCGCATCGAGGAGGCAGCAGCACGCACACAGGCACGTATCGACAGCGGTCGCCAGATTATCGTCGGAACAAACGCCTATCGTCTTGAGAAAGAGGAACCTATCGACATTCTCGAGGTAGACAACACCACTGTACGCAAGGAGCAGCTCGACGTATTGGAGCGCAACCGCGCAAAGCGCGACGAGGAAGCAGTAAAGGCATCCCTTGCAAAACTCACCGAGTGTGCACGCAGTGGCGAAGGTAACCTCTTGGAGTGCGCCGTCGAGGCAGCCGGCCTACGCGCCACATTAGGAGAGATTTCCGACGCTTGCGAAGAGGTAGCAGGACGTTATAAAGCAATCATAAGAACAATATCAGGAGTGTATTCGACAGAGAGCCGCGACGACGAGAACTTCAAGAAAGCTTGCCGTCTTACCGAAGAGTTTGCCAAGAGCGAGGGACGCCGTCCCCGAGTATTCATTGCCAAGATGGGACAGGACGGACACGACCGAGGCGCCAAGGTAGTGGCAACAGGATATGCCGACTGCGGATTCGACGTAGATATGGGAATGTTGTTCCAAACACCTGCCGAGGTTGCACGTCAGGCTGTAGAGAACGACGTTCACGCCGTTGGCGTATCGTCACTTGCAGCCGGACACAAGACCCTTGTTCCCCAGCTCATTGAAGAACTCGAAAAACTTGGACGAGGCGACATTATGGTATTTGCAGGAGGTGTCATCCCCGCACAAGACTACGATTTCTTGTATCGTGCAGGCGTAATGGGTATTTTCGGCCCCGGAACAAGCGTAGCAAAAGCCGCGTGCGAACTAATGGAAGTATTGTTGAACAAAGACGAAGAGGAGTAAACGAATAGAATGATTGTTTGCATAGCAGAGAAACCGAGCGTCGCCAAGGACATAGCCGATGTCCTTGGCGCGCGTTCACGTAAGGAGGGATATTTCGAGGGAAACGGCTATCAAGTGACCTGGACATTCGGTCACTTGTGCACACTGAAAGAGCCACATGACTACACCGAGATGTGGAAACGATGGAGCCTCAGCAGCCTGCCGATGATTCCCCCACGCTTTGGAATAAAACTTATACAAGACAAAGGCATAAGCAAGCAGTTCGCTATTATAGAACGACTTATGCAGAGCGCCGAAGGCATCATCAACTGCGGTGATGCCGGGCAGGAGGGAGAGCTTATCCAGCGTTGGGTGATGCAAAAGGCCGGTGCACGATGTCCCGTAAAACGTCTGTGGATTTCTTCTCTTACCGAAGAGTCGATACGCGAAGGCTTCGCCAACCTAAAGGAGCAGAGTGAATATCAGTCGTTGTACGAGGCAGGTCTTGGTCGTGCCATCGGCGATTGGCTGCTTGGGATGAATGCCACACGACTGTACACGCTTAAATATGGTCGCAACAAACAGGTGCTATCAATAGGTCGCGTACAGACCCCCACCCTTGCACTCATTGTAAAACGTCACCACGAAATTGCCAATTTTGTACCACAGCAATATTGGGAACTGAAAACCCTGTACCGCGACACCACCTTTAATGCCACAAGCGGCCGCTTCGACAGCGAGGCCGAGGCACAAGAAGCATTGCAAAAGATTACAGGAGAGCTATTTACTGTCACCGATGTAACATCAAAGAACGGCACAGAGTCGCCACCAAAGCTATATGACCTGACCTCGTTGCAGGTCGACTGCAACAAAAAGTTCGGTCTGTCGGCCGACGTCACACTGCAAACCATACAGTCGCTTTACGAGAAGAAATACACCACCTATCCACGTGTAGATACCACTTTTCTAAGCGATGACATATACCCCAAGTGCGGTAATATACTAAAAGGGCTGCGCGACTATCAGACCTTCACAGCGCCACTGCTTGAGAAACCGCTACCAAAGTCGAAAAAGGTATTCGACAACAAGAAAGTAACCGACCACCACGCGATTATCCCCACAGGAGTATATCCGCAGGGCCTCACCGACATAGAGAAAAAGGTCTATGACCTTATTGCGCGACATTTTATAGCAGCATTCTACCCCGAGTGCAAGTTCTGCACCACCACCGTGCTTGGCGAGAGCGCCGGCGTTGGATTCAAGACAACAGGAAAGGTTATCACCTCTCCTGGATGGCGTGTAATATTTGCCCAAGAGATAAACAACGACGACAAGGACAAAGAGGATAAGGAGAAGATTCTACCACCCTTTGTAAAAGGCGAGAGCGGCCCTCACACCCCCGGCCTGCAAGAAAAATGGACAACACCACCCAAGCAATATACCGAGGCCACCCTGCTACGTGCAATGGAAACAGCAGGTAAATTTGTCGATGACGAGGAGCTACGCGACGCAATGAAAGAGAATGGCATAGGACGTCCTTCGACCCGCGCAGCTATCATAGAGACGCTGTATAAGCGTAACTACATTCGCAAAGAGAAGAAAAATGTAATAGCCACCCCAACAGGCATAGAGTTGATATCACTCATAAGAAATGAACTACTGAAGAGTGCCGAGCTGACAGGCCAGTGGGAGAAAAAATTGCGCGACATTGAGAAACGACAGTACGAAGCAAAGACCTTTATTGACGAGCTTAAGGCAATGCTTCACGACATTGTCAACGACGTGCTGCGCGACAACAGCAGTATGAGCAGCGGAATGTAAATATTAAAATTCGACAGCATCTATATGAATATTTTTTTAGAAATTTAAACAGCTTCTAAAATTCGGGAGGTTCTAAAAATAATATTAGAGGATATATAATAAACAACGTTTTTTTCAGTTAATATAAGGCGAGACTATAAAATGAAGAGTAGAACCTTATATATAATATTATCACTTCTCCTGTTGCTTGCCACCGCTTGCAGCAGCGAGAAAGCCATACGCAAAGGCGACCAGCTTGTTGCTATAAACGAATACTTCGACGCAGCCAAGCAATACAAACGCGCCTACTCAAAAATTCCACCCAAAGAGCGAACCCGACGCGGCGTTGTAGCGTGGAAAATGGCCGAGTGCTACCGCAAGAGCAACAACCCACAGCGTGCTGCAGGAGCTTATCAGAATGCTATACGCTACAAATATGCCGACACAATCGTCTACCGTCATCTTGCCGATGCACAGGTAGAGAACAGCGACTACAAGGCTGCAATAAAGAACTATGAGACCTATCTTACCCACAACCCCGATGATAAAATGGCACAGCTTGGTCTGCAGGCAGCACGTCAGTCGCAAGAGTGGAAGAAAAACCCCACACGATACATTGTAAAAATAGCAAAGGAACTCAACGGACAGAGGAGCGACTTCTGCCCGATGTACGTGGGTGAGGACACCGCAACCATCATAATCTCCTCGACACGCAAGGAGGCACAAGGCGACGACCTAAGCGGAATAACAGGTCAGAAGCCATCAGATATGTTTATGGCCAAGCGTGACGAGAAAGGCAAATGGCAGAAGGTAGAAAAGATAGAGGCCGATATTAACAGCGAATATGAGGATGGCGCCTGCGCCTTTACCCCCGACGGCAAGACAATGTACTTTACCCGCTGCCCCATCGACGACCAATACCCCCGCTATGCCACCATCTTCAAGAGCGGTCGCAGCGATGCCTCGTGGACAGCCCCCGAGCAGGTTAAAATATCGAGTGACACACTATCGTCCTATGCCCACCCCGCAGTATCGCCCGACGGAGAGTGGTTATATTTCACATCCAATATGGCAGGCGGTGAGGGCGGCCTCGACATTTGGCGCTACTACATAGGCAGCAGTCGCGCAATGGAAGGCATAGTAGAGAATCTGGGTAGCGACATTAACACCGAGGGCGACGAGCAGTTTCCCACATTCGGCCCCAAAGGCGAACTTTTCTTCTCGTCCGACGGGCATCCCGGGATGGGCGGCTTAGATATTTTCTGCGCCACATTCCCTACCGACACAACAGTAATCATAGAGAATATGCGTGCCCCCGTCAACTCCAATGGCGATGACTTTGGAATGACCTTTGCCCCGGGGCTCTATCGCGGATACTTCTCCTCGAACCGAGGCGACGCACGCGGTTGGGACCACATCTACTCGTTCCTGCTACCCGAGACCGTACACACCCTCTATGGCTGGATATATGAGAAAGATGGATACGAGCTGCCAGAGGGCGTTATTCACATGATAGGCAACGACGGCACAAACACAAGTTTCGGCGTGATGAAAGACGGTTCGTACCGCGTGCGAGTGAACCCCGGCGTAGAATATGTCCTTTTGGGAACCTGTAAAGGCTACCTTAATACAATGCAAGAGCTCATTACCGAGAACGCATCGGGCACATTCGAGTACCAACGCGACTTTGAGTTACCCTCTATAAGCCGTCCTGTGCTTATAGACAATATCTTCTACGAGTACGACCGCGCAGAACTCACCCGCGAGTCGGCCGCCTCGTTAGACGAACTCGTGAAGCTTTTGGAGCTTAATCCCAATGTAACGATAGAGCTTGCATCACACTGCGACGCACGTGGTAGCGATACCTACAACCAAAAACTCGCACAACGCCGAGCCGAGTCGGTAGTCAACTACCTTATAGCACACGGTATAGAGAAAGAGCGTCTGACAGCAGTAGGTTACGGCGAGGAGCACCCCAAGACCGTTCTTAAGAAACTCACCGAAACACACACATTCCTAAAAGAGGGTGACATCTTAACCGAGGAATTTATAAACGCGTTAGAAGATGAGGAGCAGCGCGAAATATGTCACCAGCTTAACCGCCGCACCGAGTTCCAAGTGCTGCGCACCACCTACAAACTTTATGAGTAATGCAAAGTCGACTTTGCATTATCACAATACTTGCGTTTTGTGGACAGTAGGGGCGATTTTTAATCGCCTGAATCATTGCGCATAAGACAATCATTTCATCCAACCCTTATATAATCTTATTGGGATTTTTCTTGGCAAAATCGGCCCAGGAAGAGTATTTCTTCTCGCTCACAAGATTTCCACGCTGGATAAAATGACAGAAAGCTGCACCCAGCGCATCGGTAGCATCCATAAAATGAGGCATCTCCTCGGACGAAATGTTCAGCATACGACGCAACATCTCGGCCACCTGCTCCTTTGAGGCAGCACCGTTACCTGTTATCGCCATCTTGATTTTCAACGGAGCATACTCGTGAATAGGCACCTGACGGCTTATGGCTGCAGCAATAGCCACCCCCTGCGCACGACCAAGCTTCAGCATACTCTGCACATTTTTCCCAAAGAAAGGCGCCTCGATAGCAAGTTCATCGGGCAGAAAAGAGGCTATAAGCCCCTGCACGCGAGTAAAAATCTCGCCAAGCTTTATGTAACTATCCTTACACTTACGCAGGTCGATTACACCCATTGCAATAAGACGTGCGCGGTTACCGTTGACACCGATAAAGGCATAACCCATAATATTTGTACCCGGGTCGATGCCCATAATAACCCTATCGTCGGTAGGTTTGTTTACGTTCTCCATAGTCCCCTTCCCTATTGTCAAGCATTAAGAAGCTGTTTAAATTTCTAAAAAAAATATTCATATAGAAGCTGGCGGTTTCGTCGTTTTTTATATTCAAAAATGCCTGTTTGTTTCTTTTTTGCGGTTACATAGCCCGCTATGCGCCCTTAAAATATAAATAAACATACAATTTTTGCTCTATAAAAAACTTGACGATATAAATTTAAACAGCTTCTAATATCCCAGGAACCTAAGAAGCGCCTCGCACCCTCTTAGAATCTCGCTATAAGTCCTATCAAAGCCGCCGTGATACCAGGGGTCGGAAATATCATCGCCCATCCAACGTGTAGGCGTCTCCTGCACAAAGTCGAGCAGTTTCCACACCTTCGTATCACAATCACAGCCTATGATACGCAGCAGATTACGTATGTTATAATCCTCCATAACAACCACAAGGTCGAAGCTATTATAATCCTCAACAGTAATCTGTCGCGCACGATGTCCTCGGCTGCCAATACCGTGGGCAGCAAGCACTTGTGCAGCAGGAGGATAGATAGCACAGCCTATCTCCTCGCGGCTGGTAGCCGATGACTCAATATAAATATTGTCGATACCCCTTTGGCGCACCAACTCCTTCATCACAAACTCGGCCATCGGAGAACGGCAGATATTCCCATGGCACACAAACATTATCCTATACTCTTTCTTATCACCCATAAAAAAACTACTCCAGAAAATCGGCATCGAAACAAAGAGGCAGCAGAACCTTTATTCCATCCTCGACAAGGTAACTCTCGTCGGTTCCAAAAAGAATGATTCTTATCGCACGCGAATAGCGTTTCTCAACCTCCAAGATAACCTGTCGGCAAGCGCCACAGGGAGGAATAGGCCTTGCAAGTTCCCCTGCCTCGCTACGTGCAGCAATAGCAAGCGTATCCACAGCAACATCGGGATACTGAGCATTGGCCCAGAAGAGCGTAGTACGCTCGGCGCACAACCCCGACGGATAGGCAGCATTCTCCTGGTTATTACCCGTTACAACAGTACCATCGGCCAAACGCACCGCAGCCCCCACTCCAAAACGAGAATAAGGCGCATAGCAACGCTTGGCAGCCTCACGTGCCTTATCAATCAACTCACGGTCGGCAGCCGAAAACTCATCATACGCACACACCTTGATACAGGTGTTAATAATCATCTCTTTCATACCACTATTTTTTCTCGCCAACAAAGCAAATTGTAAAAAACATCTAAAAAAGCCCCGTCGAGCGACATTTTCACGGCGAAGATAGTCAAATACTTGTGCAAATGCAATAAATTCATTTAATTTGTGCTTCTATAAGATTTTTAAGCAAATGAGACCATTTTACCTATCACTTTTTATTGCAATAGCACTATTTACATCGTGCGCCTCAACAACCACAACAACCATAACAGCAAGCGGCAGCGACAAATGGAGCAGCACCAAAGGCGACGCCTATGAACAATACGTAGCACAGTACTATCCCTATGCCGTCGAGCAGATGGAACGCTATAACATCCCTGCCAGCATAACCCTTGCACAAGGGCTATTGGAGTCGGGAGCAGGTAACAGCAGCCTCACACGAAAATCGAACAACCATTTTGGCATAAAAGCCGATAAAAACTGGAAAGGACGCAAAACAACCTCACTGGACAACGGACGCTACTGCCAATTCCGGGCCTACGACTCGGCACGCGAATCATACGAGGACCACTCAAAATTCCTCGTAACGCGCGAGCGCTACGCAAGCCTCTTTAAACTGAAAAAAGACGATTACAAAGGATGGGCACGAGGACTAAGGAAAGCAGGCTATGCCGAAGACCCCGCCTACCCCAATAAACTCATAAGCCTGATAGAACGCTATCAGCTATATAAGTTCGACAGTTACAAAAGCCAAAAAAGCAACGTCATACTTCAAGATGCAGCAGTACAAAACTCTGTAAGCGGACACCCTGTATACCGCTCGAACGAACTGCTGTATATAATAGCAAATACAGGCGACACCTTTAAATCACTCGCCAAAGAGACCGGAATATCGCGCCGCAAACTCATAAAATATAACGACCTCTACAAGAAGTACGCAATTAAGGCCGGAGATATAATATATTTAGAGAAGAAACACAAGAAAGCCCTTAAGCCACACGAATTCCATACAACAGCAAATGGCGAAAGCTTGTACTCTATAGCACAGAAATATGGCATAAGACTCGAGAAACTGTTAGAGATGAACCCACAGTTCAAGAGTTATGCAACACTTAAAGTAGGAGATATAGTGCGACTTAGATAACTTTTAGTAAAGCGCAAAGCGTAATAAAAACAGTTCATAAAGGTATTCTTGGTCGTATAAAAGCGCTTTTTTTATTTTTTACTAAAAATTTTCTCAAAAACGCTTGCAGGTTCGCAAAAAAGTCGTACCTTTGCAATCGCAAACAGACAAAGTCTGAGGCGGGATGTAGCTCAGTCCGGTTAGAGTACGCGTCTGGGGGGCGTGTGGTCGCTGGTTCGAATCCAGTCATCCCGACACTAAAATGCTTCTACAAACACTTGTAGAAGCATTTTTCTTTTTCTTCAACACCTTTTTCAACACCTTTTGAGCAACAGTTGCGCTTAAAGCAACCAAGTTTCGCATTTGCGCAACCTAAAAAATAGAACTGAATAAAAAATATTTTTCTTTGTATTTTCAGTTTTGATTCAAAAGATATAAAAGTGAATCCCTAAT
>JAGCKB010000271.1 GCA_017647725.1 Bacteroidaceae bacterium | reverse complement strand
ATGTTTATTTATTTTTAAAGGGCGCATAGCGGGCTATGTAACCGCAAAAAAGAAAGAAACAGGCATTATTGAACATAAAAAACGGCGAAACTATCAGCTTCTGTAAGAAAATATTTTTTAGAAATTTAAACAGCTTCTAAGATAAACATATTTTCAGGTAAGATAATACATTATTAAAATATATATATTATGCAGCACTATTTAACCTATTTGAATAATGCCATTAAAAAGCATTGGACAAAACCGGCATTCAGCAACTTTGGTGGTGAGACATATACCTACGCGCAGATAGCCGAAGGAATAGAGAAGTACCATCTCTTATTTGATGCTTGTGGATTGAAGAAAGGCGATAAGATTGCCTTGTATGCACGTAACTCGGCCGAGTGGGGTATAGCCTATCTGGCAGTAGTTTCGTACGATGCGGTTGTAGTTCCTTTCTTGCCCGACTTCCTTGCGAGTGCGGTAGTTGAATTAAGCCATTTCTCGGAGTGTCGTATGATGATTTGCGATAGTGTGGCATTCGATATGTTGAAAGCCGATAAGGCTCTGCTTGACAGATTGAATGCGATTGAGAACTTTACTTGTACAGTCAATGTAAAGGATATTTCTCTATTGAATAGCGAGTGTAAAAAATGTGAAGAGGCAGCTACTAATCTCAATGCGGCATTTGCCGAGCGTTTCCCCCAAGGTTTAAAGCCCGAAATGGTAGACTACTGCAAAACCGATATGGAGGCTTTGGCTGTTATCAGCTTCACATCGGGTACAACAAGTGCAACATCTAAGGGTGTTGTGCTTCCTGCACGCAGTCTCTCGGCCAATCTTGAGTTTGCACGTCGCGAGATTCCTATGTGTGAGGGTAGCACAATTTTCTCGGTTCTTCCTATGGCGCATATGTTTGGTCAGACATTCGATTTCTTGTTCCCTCTCTCGGGCGGATGTCACATAACCATTCTTAATGGTAAACCTGTTCCCGCACGTCTTTTGGCAGGATTGGCAGCCGTTAAGCCCTTTATGTTCCTCACCGTACCCCTTGTTGTAGAGAAGATATTCAAGTCGAAGGTGTTCCCTACACTGCGCAAGCCTCATATGCGCGTGCTTATGGCAATTCCCGGAATCAACAAGATTATTCTTGGTGCAATACGCAAGAAATTGGTTGCTGCTTTCGGTGGCGGATTGACAACAGGTGTAATCATCGGTGGTGCAGCACTTAACAAAGAGGTCGAGGATTTGATGAAGAAGATGGACTTCCCCTATTGCGTAGGTTACGGTATGACCGAGTGTGGACCGCTTATCTCGTACAGCGACCGTTCGACATTTGTGAAAAACTCTTGTGGCCGTCGTGCCGAGCCTCTTGAGGTTCGCATCGACTCTAAGGATCCCCGTCGTATTCTTGGTGAGATTCAGTGTAAGGGCGATGCTGTTATGATTGGCTACTACAGAAATGAAGAGGCTACAAAAGCAACATTTACAAAAGATGGTTGGCTGAAGACCGGTGATATGGGTATTATCGATAAGAAAGGTAACATCTTTATTAAAGGTCGTTGCAAGAATATGATTCTCTCGGCGAGCGGACAGAATATCTATCCCGAGGAGATTGAGGATAAGATAAACAATCTTCCTTACATTGCCGAGTCGTTGGTTGTTGGTCGTAAGAATGCGCTTGTGGCACTTGTGGTTGCCGATTACGAGGCTGGTAAGAAAGACGGACTTGACGAGGCTGCGGTAAACAAGATTATTAGCGAGAGTGTTCAGGGACTTAACAAAGAGCTTCCTGCATACAGCCAGATTGCTTTGACCGAGATTCGTGTAGAGCCTTTCGAAAAGACTCCCAAGCAGAGTATTCGTCGTTTTATGTACTCATAAAAATTGCTACTTAAAACGGTTTTCCCGACCGGTTTTATATAAAAACAAAAAATCTTCAGAAAATTTTCTGAAGATTTTTTGTTTTTTGTGTTCACTTTTACCACTTCTTGCGTCTTATATATGTAACACGTAAATAAGGTACATTTGTAGAAGCAGCAAGATGAGTTTCGAAGAGTTTTATAAAACAAATTATATATCTTTATACCGTATAGCAATAGGTATACTGCACAACGAAGAGGATAGCCGCGACATTGTTGCAGATACCTTTAAAAAACTTTGGTTGGTGTGGGATAGTGCCGATGACCCGTTGGCGTTGTCAAAGTCGATGTTGCGTAATGCCTGTATTAGTCACATAAGGCATTTGGAGGTTCACGATAGGTTCGTAAGAAGAACTGCGTCGGATAGCAGAATAAACGAAAGTGCCGACCTCTGTCACGAGAAACGTATCGAACTGTTGCGCTTTTATATGGCAACCCTCGACCGAGAAGAGCAACGTCTTATACATCTTGTGGTATATGAAAAAAGGAGTCTTAAAGAGGTCGCCGAACTTATTGGATGCAGTTACGCCACCGTTAGACGTCATTTTGCATCATTGTTGTGCACACTTAAGGAATATATGTCTGACTGCGAAATATGATGAGTATGGGAAAGATAGATGAATACAGTAATATAGAACGTCTTCTGCAAGTTGTAGAGACACCAGATAACTTCGACAAAAAAGAACTCGAAGCGGTTATGAATGACGAGAATACAAAAGAGTATTATTCTCTCCTAAGCGATATTGAGACAGTAAAATCAATAGACACTGCTTCCTTGCCCGAGGTTAATGCCGAGTGGAGCAGCTTTGCTCGTTGGATGCATAGGCGACGACTGAGTCGTGGTAGTAATAAGTTGCGCAGAATACATAATTGGCACGCCTATATATCTGTAGCAGCTGTCGTTCTATTTGCTCTATTTATAACGGTACCAATAATTATGATGGATAAGGCTGAAGATGATACCGAAATTGTTCATACAACCAACGATGTTGTAGTTGGATTAAAAAACAGCAGAGAGAACTATTCGGATGAGTTTATGGGAAAGTGGAATAATGATAAGTTTCTCAATCGCAGAATTACCCCTGCTCACAGTTATGCGCTACCCAAGAGTTGCTTCGACTTAGAATTTGAAATTATGGTCGATAATACGTTTGGACTATCTGGTACAGGTCTTGAATACCTATTTAATAATTTCTCAAGGTTCAATGAGTTTAAGCCCTTTAATATAACTATTGGCAATTTCTCTCCGAAAGGATACTCACATATCGATGCTTTTTATCTCGATAGCTCTGTTAACTACTGAGGGCTTTTAGGAAATAGTATAGTTACCAAATAATAATGTAATTATTGTGTCGTTACATAAAAAGTGTGAAATAATATTCGTATATTAACAGCCGTTTTCAATTATTCAACTCCGTAAGCAATGAAGCGATTTATTCTATATATACTATTAATGATTGTGAGTGTTACGCTCACAGCCCAGAACTATGCAATCTCGGGTAAAGTAGTGGATGCCGAGAATAACAAAGAGACGCTGCCGTATGCTCAACTGCGTGTTTTCGAAAAGGATACAGTTCAGGTTGCAACAGCTGTCTCGGATGAAGATGGTAATTTCGTGGTCAAGCTTGGACGAGATGGCGACTATCGTCTCTCGGTATCATTTTTGGGATATAAGACACTTGACAAGAAATTTAAGCTTACAAAAAAGAGTCCTAAACTACGTATGGGTAAACTGCAATTATCGCCCGATAGCAAGATGCTGAAAGAGGCACTTGTT
>JAGCKB010000270.1 GCA_017647725.1 Bacteroidaceae bacterium | reverse complement strand
GACTCGCCACCGTCGGGCAGGAACTGTTGACGCACAAAATTAC
Organism: Bacteroidaceae bacterium; assembly: GCA_017647725.1. Taxonomy (GTDB): domain Bacteria; phylum Bacteroidota; class Bacteroidia; order Bacteroidales; family Bacteroidaceae; genus HGM04593. The sequence continues at coordinate 1,481 of JAGCKB010000270.1, read as the reverse complement.
CACTATAATCGTGTGCATACTTATACCCATCGGAATAGCCCAGCTCCTTCATCAGTTTTGTGGGCGCATTGCGCAGGTGTAGCGGCACAGGCAGATTACCCGTTGCACGCACCGTCTCGAGAGCACTGTTTATACCCATATAGGCCGAATTGCTCTTAGGTGATGTGGCAAGATAGATGGTAGCCTGTGCAAGAGGGATGCGTCCCTCGGGCCAACCTATTTTCATTACCGCATCGAATGCCGCATTTGCCAGCAGCATAGCATTGGGATTGGCAAGGCCGACATCTTCGGATGCCGATATTATAAGACGGCGGGCAATGAAAGCAGGGTCCTCGCCACCCTCAATCATTCGCGCCAACCAATAGAGCGCAGCATCGGGGTCGCTACCGCGAATAGACTTTATAAATGCCGAGATAATGTCGTAGTGCATCTCGCCATCCTTGTCGTATGCCGCAGGATTCTGTTGCAAGCGCTCTACCACCTTTGCATCGGTAATTATTACGGGCGAATCGGGGTCGGCCTCAACCACAAGCTCAAGTATATTCAGCAACTTACGTGCATCACCGCCACTGTAACGCAGCATTGCATCGGTCTCTTGCAGTTCTACCCCACGCGCCTTAAGCTGTTCATCGGTTGCCACTGCGTGATGCAACAACGATAGCAAATCCTCCTTCTCCAATGACTTAAGCACATAGAGCTGGCAGCGCGACAGAAGCGGACGAATGACCTCGAACGAAGGGTTCTCGGTTGTTGCACCAATGAGCGTCACAACACCCGTCTCCACAGCACTGAGAAGCGAGTCCTGCTGCGACTTATTGAAACGGTGAATCTCATCGATAAAAAGTATAGCACCACCATTGGAAAACAGCGGCGATGACTTTGCCTTATCGATAACCTCGCGCACCTCCTTCACACCCGATGATACAGCGTTAAGCGTGTAGAAAGGGCGGTTGAGCTTGTTGGCAATTATCTTGGCAATAGTTGTTTTTCCTGTGCCGGGAGGACCCCACAGGATAAACGAGAGTATTCTGCCCGAGTCAATCATTCGGCGCAGCACAGCTCCCTCGCCCACAAGATGTTTCTGCCCCACAAAACCATCAAAGTCATTGGGGCGCAAGCGCTCGGCTAATGGTCGTGCCATAATTCTTTATTTATAAGTTAACACAAGCTCGCTGCCCTATAAAGGACAGAGAGCCTTTAGCAATGCAAACTTAGTAAAAATTTTCCGTTTTTACAGTAGTAAGTTCATAAATTTCCACAAAGAGAGGTTCCGTTCCGGCGGATTATGCTAATCCTCCAACCTCACCTAAACTCCCAAGGAGGTTAGGTGGGGCCATCAGGCTTAACTCAATCCTATAATCTCGCCGTTTACATAGTCAATGCGGTTGGCCTGCGGCTCTTTGGGGAGTCCCGGCATACGCATAATATTACCTGCAATGGCAACAATCATCTCGGAGCCTGCATTAAGCACCACATCGCGG
>JAGCKB010000026.1 GCA_017647725.1 Bacteroidaceae bacterium | reverse complement strand
TTATGTATATTAAATGCAGAAGAACAAACAACAATAGCGCAACTGCAATAACCATTGTTGAAGATTAGCAATTTTAACAGTTTATAGATTGTTAAATATCTTGATTTTCCTATATTTGTCAAACACTTTAAAAAGAAATGCTTATGAAACGTATTTTACTTTTTACAATGATGGCAGTTGCAACAATGGCTGTAGAGTGATAGAAAGCGAAGAACTTACAATCCCCCAAACCCTACTGCAGCAACCATTTGCACAAATTGCCCCACACATCATACAACCCATTAGGGAAAAGCATTGCCCGGCTACTGAAAGAATTTTAAGAGAACATGAAAAACATCCCAATATTTGCACTCTTGCTTCTTGCATTTACATTATTCGCGTGCAACAAACATACAGGAACAGAGGCACTGCTTTCAAAAGCAGAACGACAGATGGACGAGCACCCCGATAGTGCCCTTATATTGTTACAAAGATTAGACACCAAGCAGCTAACAAGTGCCGATGAAAAGGCGCTTTATGCCTTATTGTATAGCCAAGCACTTGACAAGAATTACATAGATATCACTGATGACTCACTCATAAATATAGCTGTAGATTATTAAAAGAATAAGATTAGTGGCAAGAATTATTATTTTTCTTAACTTTTCTATAAAGCCAGAGTTCAATACAATAGAGGCGATTATGTTAATGCTATAATAACACTTACCGTAGCAGAAGAATTAATACCATATATTAATGATAATTACAAATTAGCTCTTCTTTACAGTTGGAAAGGTCACATACACAATGATATGTTTGATGCCACAAAAAGTTTATCAATGTACAAGAAAGCAAAACACCACTATAGCCTATGTAACCAAAAGGCTTTAGAGTATGACAAACTAATTGCTATCGCCGATGCATATTGTAAGCTCAAGGAGTACGACCAAACAGAAAAATATATACAAACTGCAATAAAGTGGGCCTACGAAAATAAAGAAACATCAATATTACAAGAGGGAGTTAACAGCTTGATTATATTATATGAGAATCTTGAAGAATACGACAAACTCGACAATCTATACAAAAGCAATTATCTTGCCGAATGCGATACAACTCTTACATTATTACTATCACTATCTCGCAAATACGCTTATGAAGCCAATGCTCAAATGTCTAAAAGGTTCTATGAGCGTGCACGACAAATGGTTGAGAGCAAAAGTGACAGCATTATATTTTACGAAAGAATGCGCATAATACACTCTAACCTAAAGGAGTACAAAGAAGCCGCATTTTGCGCAAATCAGAATCTTCGCATATATGACAGAGAAATACGTACAGCTCTTACACAGCCAATAGCCACAGCACTCAACGACTACTATATTGCACAGATTCAATACAAGCAGCAAGAGGAGCATATTAATAGGTTGTATCTAACAATCACTATTACTACTGCTATACTTTTATCTATAATATTGTGTATTGTTTACAAATATTATAGCAACCGAATAGCACTAAAAGATGCAAAGATAGAAAGCCTAATCGCAATCGCAAATAATATGGAACATGAGATAAAAGAGAACAACAGCAATAGTTTTATGGAAGAAAAGGTTCATCGATTATTCGCGGAACGCTTTTCCCTCTTAAATAAGCTATGCACAACTTACTATGAAACATCAGTATGTAATAAAGAGCGTGATTCGGTATTCCAAGAGGTAAAGAGAGAGATGAAGAAAATTATGCACGATAAAAATACAATAACCGAACTGGAATCTCTCATAAATGATTTTAAGGAAAATGTTTTATCACTGCTATATGAAGACTTTCCCAACCTCAGTAATACAGACAGGCTCATATTTACCCTATTATTAGCCGGTTTTTCAGCAAAGGCTATTTCAGCGATAATTGGCATTAACAGAGATGTTATATATACAAAGAAAAGCAGATTAAAGAAACAAATATTATTGCTCGACAATAAAAATAGAGTCGTTTACGATAAATATTTCACTTAAAAGGCTACCATAAGAACTAATAATCTATTCAATTATCAACGCATTAATACCGTGTCAGACAAAAAATGCAAGGCATAATATTAATACGTTTATTTTAATATACTTACAGCGTGTATTGTCAGACGGTTTTTAGGCTTTTTTTTTGCTTTAAATTACAGAATTGTTTTTCTTTGCGAAAACATTATTAGCCCAATTCAACACTTATGAGACTAATTACTTTTTTTATTTTAGCCACCTATCAAACACTTTAAACAGCAATACCTATGAAACGTATTTTACTTTTTACAATGATGGCAGTTGCAACAATGGCTGCAACAGCGCAGGAGGCAACGGTGAATGTTGATACAATACGTTTGGAAAATGCCTTTACCGAGGAGCAGAAAAGTACACTTACAAAACTAACGGTGACAGGTACAATGTCGGCCGAGGATTACAGGTTCATACGTGAAGACAATCTTGTGAATATGGAGGTGTTGAACCTGCGCGATGCTACGATTGACTCAATACCTCGAAAGGCATTTTATAACTGGAAGAGTAAAAATCCCGATAAAGGTGTATTAATAGTTCTTCCAAAGGAAATTTCTCATATAGGTGACTCGGCTTTTGCCAACAGAAATATGATGCTCGCATTTGAGGTGACAGGTAATTTCCCGACACAGGGTAATCATATTTTAGCGGTTGATGCAAGTGATTCATACCTTCTTGCTAATTGGTTAGTAGCGCCAGACAACACCGTTCTACGCACCATAAATGATGATGGGGGGTACAAACATATCTGTTCTTTGGATAGCACGGTACTATACAAGAGTGATGAGATATATGAACACCATGCTACTATACCCGAGGGAGTAAAGATTATAGCGGCACACGCCTACGAGGACATGATGGTAGTAAGCATAATTATGCCCGAGTCGTTAGACTACATAGGTGACTATGCTTTTAATACGTTAAAAAGTATATCGGTACCTACCTGCTGCGTAAGCTATGACGAGCCATATATGATATGTATGGCAAAGACTCCTCCTCGTTTAGGATATAAGGCTCTGAATTTTCAAAATCAATTTGAATATTACCCTCTTTTCGTTCCCGATGAAAGTTTAGATCTATACAGGAATAACAAAGAATGGAGTGAAGCTTTTACCACCTTTTATGGTAGTGTTATATATCCTGTAAGCGAATTTAATGAATCGAACTTCAGAGATATCGACGAGGTGGCAATGAAGAACACAATCGTCAGTTACAACGGCAGCAATATTAACATACAATCGCCCGATGCCGAGCGTGTGGTAATATACACGACCGATGGCAAGAAAGTGGGTAAGGCCAAGTTTACCGACTCTGCCGCAACCATAGGTGTGAGCAAACAGCAGGCAACATACATATATGTGGTGACATACAGAAATGGTGGCAGTCTGACAGGCAAACTATTTGTAAAGTAATGTAAAGACTGCAAAATAATCAAGCAAGCTTGGTATTATTTTCGTCACTGGGGATGTTCTTCATCCCCAGTGTTTGGGTATAGGGATGTTCACATCACGACTATAAATTACGCATCTGGAGATGCTTATACTCATAACCGGCGGATTAACAAAATCCGCCAGAACGCTTTTTTTCGCGTTGCCACTGCAAAATATTAAAGCAAGCTTCGTCACTGGGGATGTTCTACATCCCCAGTGTTTGGGTATAGGGATGTTCACATCCCGACTATAAATTACGCATCTGGAGATGCTTATACTCATAACCGGCGGATTAACAAAATC
>JAGCKB010000269.1 GCA_017647725.1 Bacteroidaceae bacterium | reverse complement strand
TGTCGACCGCACCGATAATCTCTATCATCTTAATCAGACAAAAGAACTCGATGGGTATATAACCGAGAATAACTATGATACAAAGGAGATTTATCGTGCTGTGAATACCCTGCCGAAAGAGTATCGCATTCCTTTTATGATGCATCTCTCGGGGTTTAAATATCGCGAGATTGCCGAGAAACTTGGACTGCCTTTAGGGACGGTTAAAAGTAGAATATTCTTTACTCGGCAGCATCTGCAAATGCTGCTTAAGGATTTTAGATAACCCCACAGGTTAAATCGGGCAAGGCATAATCATACGTCCGAACAGCAGAAGGTCATAGATTTTCTCATTTTTTGCTGCTGCACGACGCATCGTGCCCTCGAGCTCGAATCCGTTCCTTTGTAGTACCTTTGTCGATGCGATATTGTCGGCAAATACCACTGCGCTTATTCGGCGAATCGGTAGCTCGAAGAATGCGCTGCCGCATATTGCTGCAACGGCTTCGGTTGCAATGCCTTTGGAACAGTATTCGGGCAGTATCATATATCCAATCTCGGCATCTATGCAAAAGATGTCGGGTTTGCGCTCGACACTGATGCTCCCTACAATCTTTCCATCAACTTTTATAGCACGAAAAACTCCCTCTAAGCCATCAATATGTCGAGCTTTGCTTATCCAGGATAGCGCATCGCTCTCTTCGTAAGGCGACGGTATTCTGTTGCTCAGATAGCGTCGGTCGACGTTGTTGCACAACTCCACTAGGCCTTTGCTGTCCTCTATATCCCATTTTTTGAGCTCAATCTTCATTCTTCTGCTTGCTTTTTACGGGTCGCGAATATAGCACTATTTTCCCAATTATATATAAAATGTAACACACAAACAGCTATTCGCAAGGTAAAATAGATGAGTTTCGGATTTTTATGACTATCTTCGCATCTTGGATGCGAAACAAAAAACAAATAAACAATATATATTTATGGAAAATAAATTGATGATATATAACACGCTCACTCGTAAGAAGGAGCTTTTCGAGCCGCTGAACGCGCCCAATGTGGGATTGTATGTATGCGGCCCTACTGTCTATGGCGATGCTCATTTGGGACACGCCCGTCCGGCAATTACTTTCGACGTTCTTTTCCGTTATTTGCAGACTCTTGGCTATAAGGTGCGTTACGTGCGTAACATAACCGATGTAGGTCACCTTGAGCACGATGCCGACGAGGGCGAGGATAAGATTGCAAAGAAAGCTCGCCTGGAGCAGCTCGAACCTATGGAGGTTGTGCAGCACTATACACTGCGTTACCACAAGGCTATGGAGGCGCTGAACGTACTTCCTCCCAGCATAGAGCCGCACGCCTCGGGACATATCATCGAGCAGATTCAGTTGGTAAAAGAGATTCTTGACAACGGCTTTGCCTACGAGTGCGAAGGCTCGGTGTATTTCGACGTTGCAAAGTATGACAAGGCTCATAATTACGGCATACTCTCGGGTCGCAACCTTGACGACGTGCTGAATACCACTCGTGAACTTGACGGACAGCAAGAGAAACGCAATCCTGCCGACTTTGCTCTGTGGAAATGTGCGCAGCCCGAGCATATTATGCGTTGGCCCTCGCCCTGGAGCGACGGCTTCCCGGGATGGCACTGCGAGTGTACAGCTATGGGACGCAAATATCTTGGCGAGCAGTTCGATATTCACGGTGGCGGTATGGATCTTATCTTCCCTCACCACGAGTGTGAGAGTGCACAGGGAGTGGCAGCAATGGGACATCCCGTAGTAAAATATTGGCTGCATAATAATATGATTACCATCAACGGACAGAAGATGGGAAAATCGTATAATAATTTCATCAACCTCAGCGAGTTCTTCACAGGTTCACATCCTCTGTTGCAGCAGCCCTATACGCCAATGACAATACGTTTCTTTATCCTTCAGGCACACTATCGCAGTACTGTTGACTTTGGAAACGAGGCACTGCAGGCTGCCGAGAAGGGATTGCAGCGTCTTATGGATGCTTGGAATACTCTTGGAACCATTGCTGCAGGCGATGCAACAACGGTCGATGTTGCGGCTCTGCGTGGTAAGTGCTACGATGCAATGAACGACGATATGAACACAGCACAGGTTATCTCGCATCTGTTCGATGCTTCTCGTGCCATTAACCAGATTGCCGATAAGAAGGCGACAATCACCGCTGCCGACCTCGACGAATTGAAAGAGACCTTCCGTCTGTTTGCATTCGATATTCTTGGACTAAAGGAGGAGCGTGGCTCGGACAGCGGTCGCGAAGAGGCTTTCGGTAAGGTTGTCGATATGCTTCTCGAACAGCGTCAGGCAGCAAAGGCTGCTAAAGATTGGGCTACAAGCGATAAGATTCGTAACGAGTTGCAGGCATTGGGCTTCGAGATTAAGGATGGAAAAGAGGGCACTACCTGGAAATTGAACCGATAAGCCGATGAAAAAGATACTATCGTTCTTGTTTGTTATCCTGCTGCTTGCATCGTGTGGCGCAGGAACTGCAAAAAAGACAAAAATAGTGGAGAGTGCTGAGCCTGCTGTGGTTGTACCCAAGTTCAATGCCGATAGCGCATATAACTTTGTCGGTGCGCAGGTAGCCTTTGGCCCTCGTGTTCCCAACAGCGCCGAGCATCGTGCTTGTGCAGATTGGTTAGAAACGAAGCTACGCAGCTATGGCGCCGAGGTTGTATCGCAGAACATAGAGCTCACTGCCTACACAGGCGAGCGCCTTAATGCTCGTAATATAATTGCGCAATTTCAGCCTCAGAAGAAAAAGCGTGTGCTCTTGTGTGCCCATTGGGACAGCCGTCCCTGGGCCGATGCCGACCCCGACCCCTCGAATCACCGCAAGCCCATCTTAGGCGCAAACGATGGAGCAAGCGGAGTGGGTGTGCTTCTTGAGGTTGCTCGACAACTGTCGTTGCAGCCTACCGAGATTGGAATAGACATTATTCTTTTCGATGCCGAAGATTATGGTACGCACGCATCCGAGGAGGCTACGGTTGATAACTCTTGGGCATTGGGCTCGCAATATTGGGCACGTATCCCGCATAAGCAAAACTATTATGCCCGATACGGTATTCTGCTCGACATAGTAGGTGCTCCAGGTTCGCGCTTCTACCGCGAGGGAATATCCGAGAGATACGCAAGTCACATTATTGACAAGGTGTGGAGTCGTGCAGCTTCGTTGGGTTATGCCGATACATTTATTAACAGCGAGGGTGGTTACGTAACCGATGACCATCTGTATATCAATCACTATCTGAATATACCCTGCATAGATATTATTAATCACGATGCTGATAGCGAGAATGGATTCGGCCCCTATTGGCATACGATAAAAGATGATATGGATTGGATTTCGAGCGAGACATTGAAGATGGTTGGTGAGACGGTGCTCGCTGTAATTTATAACGAGAAATAACGATGAACAGTATAAAGGAGAAACAAGAGGAGATTATTGAGGAGTTTAGCGCTTTCGATGATTGGATGGACCGCTATCAGCTTCTTATCGACCTGGGCAGCGAGCAGGAACCGCTCGACGAGCAATATAAAACCGATAGCAATCTCATCGAGGGGTGTCAGAGCCGCGTGTGGTTGCAGGCCGATTTTGTAGATGGAAAGGTGGAGTTCCGCGCCGAGAGCGATGCGCTGATAGTAAAAGGCATCGTATCGCTGCTGGTAAAGGTCTATTCAGGTCACACACCGCAGGAGATACTCGACAACGAACCCTATTTTGTCGAGGCAATCGGTCTGCGCGAGCATCTGTCACCCACACGCAGCAACGGTCTTGTAGCAATGATTAAACAGATGAGGCTCTATGCCCTCGCATTTAAAACCAAAATGCAATGAAGAAGGTAACTTATATGACAAGAGGCACCTGTTCACAGGTGATTGAGGTTGCAGGTGAGAATGGCCACGTGGTAGATGTGAAATTCTACGGAGGCTGTCACGGTAATCTGCAAGGAATAAGCCGCTTGGTTGCGGGAATGAGATACGAGGATGTCATTGAGCGCCTCAATGGCATAAGTTGCAATGGCAAGCCAACATCGTGCCCCGACCAGTTGTGTCGTGCAATTGAACAACTGATGGTGCAGGAGTAAGTTGTTTTGTGCAAATGGTATTTAAAATAGAATAGTGGTGAGAAGAAAATTCTCGCCACTATTCTATTTTAAGAGTAACCTTATCTCTTCCTATTTCAAGCATCGCATCCGCTCCCTCTATTATGGGGAAATTTCTTTTGCAGTGTCCTACGGGAAAATCGTAACAGACGGGGATATTGAAATCTTTGATAAACGCGTGGATGATATCGTATACCGTACCGCCAAAATCCCGGTTCTCTTTACAGCCCGTAAACATTCCGACAACAATCGCTGCAAGATTTTCCAATACACCCGATAGTTTAAGGCTGTAGAGCATACGCTCTATGCGGTAGAGGGGTTCATTAATATCCTCGATGAAAAGAATTGTGTCGGGACGGAATATATCGTACGGCGTGCGCATTAGAGCGTGTAGTACCGATAGATTGCCGCCAACGATACGTCCGTGTGCTGTGCCTTCTATATTATAAGGATGAGTGTCTATAGCGTATTCTA
>JAGCKB010000268.1 GCA_017647725.1 Bacteroidaceae bacterium | reverse complement strand
GATGTTTATTTATATTTTAAGGGCGCATAGCGGGCTATGTAACCGCAAAAAAGAAACAAACAAGCATTTTTGAATATAAAAAACGACGAAACCGTCAGCTTCTATATGAATATTTTTTTTAGAAATTTAAACAGCTTCTTAATTGGTGCTTTGTAATTCGTTATGTCAACTGCGCGAAATTACATAGCTCGTCGGCGAAACTCGGCACATATAATGGCGGTTGCCATAGATACATTTAGCGACTCGGATGTCTCTCTGCCGATAGGGTAGTTGGGGATAAAGAGACGTTCGGTAATCTCTTTTGCACAATCTCTTCCTATGCCATTACCCTCATTGCCCATTACTATTATTCCTCGGTTTTGAATCTCTTTATCGTACATATTCTCGCCGTCGAGGAAAGTGCCGTAGATGGGTGTCTGCTCCTTAAGAGTGGCCAAGAGCTGCTGAAGGTTGGTGTAGTGTACTTTTACGCGTCCTATAGCTCCCATTGTGGCTTGCACTGTCTTGGGATTATAAATGTCGGCTGTCCCAAGCGAACAGAAGATGTGTTCTATTCCAAACCAATCGGCAATGCGTATTATAGTACCAAGATTTCCAGGGTCTTGAACGTCGTCGAGTGCCAGGCATAGCTCTTTTGTGGCAATCGTTGGGTCGATGGTATCGTCGCACTGCTTGAATAGTCCTAATATGCCTTGCGGAGCACGCAGAAAACTTACTCGGCTCAGCTCGTCGGATGTTACCTCAATTACTTGTGCCTTTGTATCTAAAGGATGAGACATAAGCCACTCTTTCGTTGCAAGTATTTTTTCACAGGGTACTCCTGCGGCTATAAGGTCACAGACGGTTTTTCCTCCTTCAGCAACAAAAAGTTTGCTTTCTTTGCGGTATTTTTTCTGTTCGAGCGAGCGTATCAGTTTCTGCAGTTGTTTACTTAACATAGTATATTCTATTAAAGTGTTGCAAATCTACCTTATTTCTGCGAGGTTTTTTGTATATTTGCAAGATTTTTTTCCATTTTAGGAGAATTGTGTATATGAGTTTTAGAGATTTGTCTGTAAAAAATGCGGCATTTATGCTTTTAACGCTGTTGCTGCTGTCGTGCTCGACTACTAAGTTCGTGCCCGATGGCGAGCATCTGCTCTCGCGTGTGCATATTGTATCGCAACACGATAGGTCTCTCGCGGTGAAGGCGCAGAGCTACATAAGACAGCACCCTAATTCGAAATGGTTCAGTCTGGTAAAAGTACCACTTGGTATATATTCGTTGGCAGGGCGAGATACTACAAAATGGGGGAACAGGGTGTTGCAACGCATTGGCGAGGAGCCTGTTATATACAGTTCTTCGATGGCCGAACTTACACGATACAATATGGAGCAGATGTTGCGTAATGATGGTTATCTGCACGCAACGGTGGATTTTGATACGCGTGAGGTGGGCGATAAACAGGTTGAGACGATTTATTATCTGCACGAGCGTAATCGTTATACTGTTACCTCTATCAAGATGGAGACTGACGATGAACGTGTGGCTGCTATCATAAAAGCCGATTCGGCAGCTTCGTTGTTGCAAACAGGAATGCCTTTCAGTATTGATGTCCTTGATGCAGAGCGTCGCAGAATTACCGCTTTGCTGAAAGAAAAAGGGTATTATCGCTTCCAAAAGGATTATATAACATTTGAGGCCGATACGGCGCATTACTCGACTAATGTGGGTGTCAAAATGAATATATCACTTTTTCGTGACAACAATAGCTATGTATATACTCCTCATAAGCAGTATCGCATAGGCAATGTCTCGTTTGTATCGGGCGCAGGGTTGCGATTGAACAGTGACGAACTTGCAGCTTGCGACACAATAGAGTGGGACAAATATCGTCTTTTGTATAAGAACGAGATACCACTGCGCCTTAATGTGATAGCAAAAAATACATACATAGAACCGGGTGAATTGTATTCGCAGAGTGTAGTCGACCGTACACATAACTCTTTTGCGCAGCTGTCGGCATTGCGCTATACGTCGCTGAGAATGGAGGAGCGTCCCAATAGCTCTATTCTCGATTGCTATGTGATGTTCGAGAAGAGCAAGCGTCGTTCGCTATCCTTTGAACTTGAGGGGACAAATACGGCGGGTGACCTTGGTGCGGCTGCGTCGGTGACATTCTCGGACAAGAACCTCTTTAGGGGTTCCGAGTTATTGTCGTTGCGTCTTTTTGGTGCGTATGAGGCTATCTCGGGGCTCAGCGGATATACTCGTGACAGCTATTTCGAATATGGTGCCGAGCTTAGTTTGCGTCTCTATGGCGGAGTGCTCTCATCGCTGTTGCCTCTTGAGTCGCAGCGCAGGTTGCAGAAGTCGTCTACTCTGTTCTCTATAAAATTCGACTCGCAGGAGCGCCCCGAATTCGACCGTCAGATACTATCGGGTGCTTGGAGCTATTTGTGGAGTAAAAAGGCACAGTCGTCGCATAAGCTTGATTTCCTTGATTTAAACTATATATACGTACCCTGGATTTCGGACACCTTTAAACGTGATTATCTCGATAGTATTTCGAATCGTAATTCTATTCTGAAATACAACTACGAGAACCTGCTTATCACAAAGCTCGGTTATCAGTACAACTATAATTCATCGGTTGGTGCAGGTAGGGATACACAACGGACGATGTTTGCGGTGAGAACAAATATAGAGTGTTCGGGTAATCTGTTGCGAGGCCTTAACAGCCTTTTTGGCGGACACAGAAACAGTGAGGGGCAATATACGTTTATGAATATAGCATACGCGCAATATGTAAAGGGTGACCTCGATTTTACAACGTATCTGAATATTGACGAAAGAAACTCTTTTGTGGTGCATCTTGGTGTAGGTGTTGCCTATCCTTACGGTAATTCTACTGTACTGCCATTTGAGAAACGTTATTTTGCCGGTGGAGCAAATGGACTAAGAGGATGGACTGTGCGTGGAGTGGGCCCGGGAAGCTACCGCAGCAGTGATAGTAATATCGATTTTATAAATCAGTCGGGTGATTTGAAACTTGATTGCAGCTTCGAGTTGCGCTCGCACCTTTTTTGGAAACTGCATTCGGCGCTTTTTATTGATGCCGGAAATATATGGACGTTGCGATACTATCGTGAGCAACCGGGTGGACAGTTCGATATAAAGAGCTTTCACAAGGATATAGCATTCTCATACGGAATGGGACTTAGGTTTGAACTCGACCTGTTCGTCTTTCGTTTAGATGCAGGTATGAAGGCGCTTAATCCTGCTTATCACGGAAAAGAGAGGTATCCGCTTTTGAACCCCGATTTCAGCAGGGATTTTGCATTGCACTTTGCAATAGGTTATCCTTTCTGATATTGGTGCTATTTGTAGAAAAATAAAAAAAATATATATATGAAAATTCGTTTTATGAGCATCGGTAGCGGCAGTTGTGGCAACTGTTACTACCTTGGAGTAGACGATTATGGTATTCTGATAGACGCAGGAATACCGTCGAAGATTATAAGAGCTACTCTTAAACGTGAGGGGATTCCCTTTGAGAGTGTCTGTGCTGTGTTTGTTACTCACGACCACGCCGACCACATAAAGGCTTTGGGTGTGATTGCTTCTAAGGCAAATATACCTGTTTATGCTACACGTGACACGCATCGAGGCATAAATAATAATTACTGTATGAGTAAGCCCATTGACCCTATGTATGTGCGATACGTCGTAAAAGGGGAGGCTACACAGTTTCGTGCCTTTTCGATAACTCCTTTTGAGGTTCCGCACGATGGTACCGATAATGTTGGTTACTTTATAGAGATTGGTGATATAAAATTCTGTATTGCTACCGACCTTGGAACTATTACCGACGAGGTGTCTTATTACATAGATAAGGCAAATTACCTTGTCATTGAGTCGAACTACGAGGAGCAGATGCTGATGATGGGGCGCTATCCACAGTTCCTTAAGGAGCGTGTATCGGGTATGACGGGACATTTGAGTAATCAGGCGACTGCACAGTATCTTGCCAAGAATATAAACGAGCATCTTAAATCTATCTGGCTTTGCCATCTTAGCGAGGAGAATAATCATCCTGAGCTTGCTTATAAGACAGTGCAGATGGAGTTTGCAAGGTATGGTGTTATTGTTGGAAAAGATGTGGCGCTGTATGTCCTGAAACGTGCAACACCGTCGCCGATGTATTATCTCGATTAGCAGAATAAAAAGGTATTGCCTTAAATGGTCTTTTCTTAAATGAAAATTTATACCTTTGCAATCTGATTTATATACGATTAACCTAAAAATAGATAAGAACTAAAAATTATACTAAAATGAACTTTGTACAAGAACTTAAATGGCGTGGTATGATTCAGGATATGACGCCCGGAACCGAGGAACAGCTTCAAAAGGAGATGACAACAGCTTATTTGGGTATTGACCCTACAGCCGATTCGCTTCACATTGGCCACCTTGTAGGTGTAATGATGTTGCGTCATTTTCAGCGTTCGGGACATAAACCCATTGCGCTCATTGGTGGTGCTACCGGTATGATTGGTGATCCTTCGGGTAAGTCAAAAGAGCGTGTTCTCATTGATGAGGAGCGTCTGCGTCACAATCAGGAGGCTCTTAAGAAGCAGCTTGCTCGTTTCCTCGATTTTGAGAGCGATGCTCCCAATGCTGCTATCCTGGTAAATAACTACGATTGGATGAAGGAGTTTTCATTCCTCGATTTCATCCGCAATGTGGGCAAGATGATTACCGTAAACTATATGATGTCGAAAGACTCGGTTAAGCGTCGTCTCTCGGGTGAGGCAGGAACAGATGGTATGTCTTTTACCGAGTTTACCTATCAGTTGTTGCAGGGGTACGATTATGTGCATCTTAACGAGACTCAGGGTTGTAAACTGCAACTTGGTGGTGCCGACCAGTGGGGTAATATTACAACCGGTACCGAGATGATTCGCAAAATGTCGGGCAATGAGGTGTTTGCGCTCACCTGTCCTCTTATCACAAAGGCTGATGGAAAGAAATTCGGTAAGACCGAGCAGGGTAACATCTGGCTCGATAAGCGTTACACTTCGCCTTATCATTTCTATCAGTTCTGGCTTAATGTGAGCGATGAGGATGCCGATAAGTATATCAAGATATTCACATCACTCGATAAGGAGGAGATTGATTCTATCATTGCTCAGCATGCCGAGGCTCCTCATCTTCGTCTGCTTCAGAAACGTCTTGCTCAGGAGGTTACTATTATGGTTCACGGACAGGAGGAGTATGACAAGGCTGTTGCTGCATCTGGTATTCTCTTTGGTAACGCTACATCCGAGGCGCTTCGCTCACTCGACGAAGAGACCCTTTTGGCTGTTTTCGATGGTGTGCCTCGCTTCGAGGTTGCGCGCTCTTTGATAGAGGAGGGTGTTAAGGCTGTAGACCTTACTGCCGAGCACGCTGCAATTTTTGCGTCAAAGGGCGAGATGCGTAAGTTGGCACAAGGTGGTGGTATCTCTATCAATAAGGAGAAACTTGCAGCCTTCGACCAACTGATAGGTGTTGAGAATTTGCTTAACGATAAGTATATTCTTGTTCAGAAAGGAAAGAAGAACTACTATCTTATTATAGTAAAGTAATTATAAATGATTGAAAGTATAGTGTGCGCAGGGTTTACCCTCTGCACACACTGTTTTTTTTAAAATATCGCCTCTCGTTGATTTACAAAAGGTTGTGATTTTTTAATATTTGAAATGAAAAATATTCCTAAAAAAGTTGGCTTTAAATTTTGCAGGAATGAGATAAATTACTACCTTTGCAACGCTTTTAAGAGGCAGATGCGCTGTTAGCTCAGTTGGTAGAGCAATTGACTCTTAATCAATGGGTCCAGGGTTCGAGTCCCTGACGGCGTACAAAGAGGTAGCTGATGAGGCTGCCTCTTATTTTTTTTGATAAAATTCTTCAGAACTGTTTGTATTACCTGCCCAATAAAGAGGCATATATTGTGGCTCAGTCGCTCACTGCCTCTTGTTCTAATTTACTCGATGGGCAACATTACTCATTCGTCTGCTCGTTTGTTATGTGTATCTGTCTCGCAAGAGGTAGCTGGATTTTGTCAAATCGCCCTCTGCAGTTAACGCCAAAGTATATTCGATTGTGACAAAAAAGTATAAATGTAGGTTTTAAAAGCTCCTTATTTCGCCCCTAATCACAGAATTTTGCCACTATTTATCTATTTTATCCACTATAAATGGCTGTAGTCCCTAAAATTTCTACTCGTTGTTCATGTGTCATATTTTTGCAGCGAAACAACTAAGAAGCTGTTTAAATTTCTAAAAATAATATTCATATAGAGGCTGACGGTTTCGTCGTTTTTTATATTCAAAAATGCCTGTTTGTTTATTTTTTGCGGTTACATAGCCCGCTATGCGCCCTTAAAATATAAATAAACATCCAATTTTTGCTCTATAAAAAACTTGACGATATAAATTTAAACAGCTTCTAAAATAGTAAATAAAAAATGAGACTAAAAACGGTATGTGGTTTTGGTGATTCGGTGATGAAAGGTATCGTTATCGACAAAAATAATTCTCAAGAGGGAACTGTAAAATATAAAATAAGTGATTTGGGTTTTGCTGCACGTTGCCGTGTGAACTTAGGCATTGAGGTAGAGAATTTTGCTCGTTTCGGCAGTACGGTTGCACAGGCTATGAAATATATCGAAAGGTATACCGATAGAATTAAAAAGTCGGACTATGTTCTTTTTGAGTATGGAGGTAATGATTGTAACTATAATTGGAAGGATATTTCTGATGCCCCTGATGCAATACACC
Organism: Bacteroidaceae bacterium; assembly: GCA_017647725.1. Lineage (GTDB taxonomy): Bacteria > Bacteroidota > Bacteroidia > Bacteroidales > Bacteroidaceae > HGM04593. The sequence goes on along the minus strand of JAGCKB010000268.1, from coordinate 4,123 downwards.
ATCCGACTGTGAAGATAGATGATTTTGTTAGATTGTATGGTGAAGTAATAGATAAGGTGAGGAGTCTTGGAGCGCGTCCGGTGTTGTTGTCATTGCCTATTCTTGACCCTGAGAAATACTTCCGTCATCTCTCTAAAGGGCTTAATGCCGATAATATACTCAGATGGCTGAATGGTTCTATTATGAATCTCGACCGTTGGCACGAGAGATATAATATGGAGATTTTTCGTTTAGGGGTGCTGAAACAGGTACCGGTGATTGATATTACATCGGTTTTTCTTGAGAGAAGAAATCATTTCGAGTATTTGTGTGAAGATGGAATACACCCTAATGACGATGGGCACGCTCTTATCGAGAATGCTATTATGGAATATCTGCGCAGGCTTAAGATTGTTGCTTGATGTAGATTGTTTGTTTTTGACCGCCGCAGCCCGACAATTTAAATTGCCGGGCTGCATTTTTTATCTCGTCTATTATTTCAATCTGTTTTAAATTCTAATATGGCGCTTATTTGGTGGTTGAAAGGGTAGTGACTCACCTCTTGCAGCTCCTCTTCTATGCGTATGAGGCGGTTATACTTTGCAGTGCGTTCGCCGCGACTCATAGAGCCAGTTTTTATCTGTTCTGCATTGGTGGCTACGGCGATGTCGGCGATAGTGCAATCTTCGGTCTCGCCCGAGCGGTGGCTTATGATGGGTGCGTAACCGTTGCGTTTGGCATACTCGATTGCATCGAGTGTCTCGCTAAGAGTGCCTATCTGGTTAGGTTTTATGAGTACGGCATTACCGCATTGCTGCTCAATGCCTCGGCGCAGATAGCGTATGTTTGTTACAAAGAGGTCGTCACCTACAAGCTGGCAACGGTTGCCGAGTGCAGAGGTGAGTTCGCTCCATCCTTCCCAATCGTTCTGTGACATACCATCCTCGATGCTGTCGATGGGGTAGGTATTGACAAGTTTAGAGAGGTAATCGACCTGCTGAGACGAGGTGCGGCTTTTTCCGTTTGGTTGGAAGAGGGAGTAATCGTATCGTTCGTCGCTGTAGAATTCCGATGCGGCGCAGTCGAGAGCAATACTTATCTCTTTACCGGGCTTGTATCCTGCCGATTCTATGGCGTATGTTATGCTGTCGAGGACGTCTTCGATGCTTTTGAAATTAGGAGCAAAGCCGCCTTCGTCGCCTACTGCGGTGCTTAGTCCGCGATTGCGAATCACCTGTTTAAGACTATGGAATACCTCGGAACCCATTCTTATGGCTTCGCGAAGCGACTTTGCTCCAATGGGACGTATCATAAACTCTTGAAAGGCTATTGGGGCATCGGAGTGACGTCCGCCGTTTACAATGTTTATCATTGGTACGGGGAGTATATGGGCATTGGAACCACCTATGTAACGGTAGAGTGGCAGATGCGATGCTTTTGCTGCTGCGTGTGCCACTGCTAATGAGACACCAAGGATTGCGTTAGCACCTAAACGGTGTTTGTTGTCCGAACCATCTAATCTTATAAGCGTGGCATCTATGCTGCGTTGCTTCATTGCGTCAAGCCCTATGAGGGATGGGGCTATTCGGTGATTGATGTGGTTGATGGCACAGCGTACTCCTTTACCATTGTATCGCGATGATTCGTTATCGCGTAACTCTATTGCTTCGTTTTCGCCGGTGGATGCTCCCGATGGTACCGAGGCGCAGGCGCGTGTACCGTCTTCCAATGTTACTTCTGCTTCGATGGTGGGTGTGCCGCGCGAGTCGAGTATCTCGCGTCCTTTGATTGCTGTTATTTTCATATATGGTTAGTTATGGTTATCTGTTATCTAAACAAGTTAATACTATAATGGTTTGTTGTAAACCCTTAAGAATCTTTTAAAAAAAAATCGTGAGTAAAGGGATTTGTCGTTTTACTGACTGTGAAAAAAATAAAACCGGCTGTTTATGTTTTGCTTTTTTAATGAATAATTGCTATTTTAGCAAAATATTTTTGTAACGTTTTAAATTATATATTATATGAGTGAATTTAAGGATAGTATGCTCCAGCGTTTTATGGAGTATGTGAAATTTGATACACAGTCGGACGATGATGCAGCTTCGGTTCCTACTACCGAGGGGCAGTTTGTTTTTGCGCGTTATCTTGAGCAGAAACTTCGTGATATGGGACTCACCGAAATTGTGCTCGATGATAAAGGTTATCTTTATGCAACACTGCCTGCAAATTGCAGCCGCGAACTTCCTACAATAGGTTTCATTGCGCATTTGGATACAAGCCCCGATATGAGTGGAAAAGATGTGAAACCTCGTGTTGTTGAGGCTTATGATGGTGCAGATATCGTTCTGGATGGCGAGGCGGGTATTGTGCTCTCTACAATGGACTTCCCCGAGGTGAAGGATTATGTAGGTCACGACCTTGTCGTTACCGACGGTCATACACTGCTTGGCGCCGATGATAAAGCGGGTATTGCAGAAATTGTATCGGCAATCGATTATTTGCAACAGCACCCCGAGATTGAGCACGGAAAGGTGCGTATCGCGTTTAACCCTGACGAGGAGGTTGGTCGCGGTGCACATAAATTCGATGTGCCTCTCTTTGGATGTGATTGGGCTTATACGGTTGATGGCAGCTGCGAGGGCGAGATTGAATTCGAGAATTTCAATGCGGGCAGTGCTACATTCAAGATTCAGGGACGTAATGTTCATCCCGGATATGCCAAAGGTAAGATGTTAAATGCTCTTCGTGTTGCAAATGCTATCGTTGAGGCTATACCGGCCGAGGAGTCGCCCGAGTGTACCGAGGGATACGAGGGATTCTATCATCTTATGGGAATTAATGGTGGTGTCGACTCGGCATCGGTGTCGTATATTATCCGCGACCATAGCAAGGATATTTTCGAGCGCCGAATGAAATTTATGGGTGAGGTAGCGCAACTGATTAACAACCGTTACGGTGAGGGAACTGTGGCACTCGACCTTAAGGTGCAGTACCGAAATATGCGTGAAATGGTTGAGCCTAAGATGTTTATAATTGAGCTGGCAAAGAGTGCTATGCAGCAGGCCGGAGTAGAGCCTCGTGTTAAGCCTATTCGTGGTGGTACAGATGGTGCGCAACTCTCATTTATGGGATTGCCTTGTCCCAACCTCTTTGCCGGTGGTATTAATTTCCATAGTCGATACGAGTTCGTTTCGTTGCAGGTAATGGAGAAGGCTGTAATGACTATTGTGAAGATTATTGAGGGTGTAGCAAAAGGGTGTTAATATAAATTTTTTATAAAATGTCTCTGTTTAGAGTTATTCTGTGCATATTGTTTCCACCGCTTGCAGTTATTGACAAGGGGTGTGGCTCTATTGTAATAGTTACTTTACTGACACTGTGTGCATGGGTGCCAGGGGTGTTAGCTGCATTAATTATTTTGAATAAAAATGAATAATGGAACAGACCGAATATTTGCGTGATTATGAGAAGCGTCTGCAGAACGAACTTCTTAAGTTATGTACAAACTATAAAATGCTTGATGGTGTGCTTCTATCGTCCGAGGATGTAGAAGGACGATGGGAGGCAATTGCTCTCGATTATATGGCCGATGCTGTGACACAGATAAATCAATATCCCACAGTGGCTGTTGCTTGGGCGGGCTATCTTGGTATGGCGGTTGCTAATTTCTGGGATAAGGATTGGGAACAGCATTGTGGCGACGAATATAAATCTTTTTACGGTGCCGATGGATTCGATGATATGGACGAACATATAATTCGTGATATTATAGGATTCCCTCTTGAGTCGTCATACGCAAAGGAGATTGAGGAGATGATGCGCCGTTGTGCCTACTCGGCGCTGACGCTCATAAGACACGAGAATATTGAACCGCAGAGCCCTATGGCATATTATACTTTTGCACGTACTGTAAAGGTTATGTATCGTATAGGTGCTGCGATTGAGTTAAAGAGGCTTGGGTATAAATTCGAGAAGATCGATCTTCCCTCTTGCTGATTATGGAGGAACTCTTGCAAAAAGCATTGTGTATTGCTATGCAGGCGCACGAGGGGCAAACCGATAAGTCGGGGCGGCCATATATAGAGCATCCGCTGCGTGTGATGGCAATGGGAAACTGCGACGAGGAACGTATCGTGGGGATATT
>JAGCKB010000267.1 GCA_017647725.1 Bacteroidaceae bacterium | reverse complement strand
CCTGCTCCTCATAGAGTACGAATGCACCCTCTGTAGCAGCAGAAGCAGCGACCTTAACCTTAGCAGCCTTGCTCTTGCTTGCTGTAGCAGCTACGAAACCTGCATTCTCTTCCTCAGTAGTTGTAGGCCAGTACTTAGCAGCAGAAAGGCTTGTGAATGTGTAAGTACCATCGTCGTTCTTTGTTATACGATATACGCAGTTTGCACGAACAGCAGCGGCATTAGCGTGGAAACGTGATGTACCAGCCTAGAACTTAGCCTCGCCCTCGGGCTCGCTCTTAACGATATTTCCGGTATCCTCGTCCAATACGTTAACCGACTTAGTGTTAAGAAGACCCTTAATGATGTAAAGACCTGTCTCGAGCTCGGCAGCGTCAACTACCTGCTGACCAATGCGTACATTGTAAGGATTCTCGGCAAAGAGAAGAGGATCGTAACCTACGCCAACCTCAGTGATAGCAAGCTTCTTGGGGAAGAGTGATACAGCACCGTTAGATGTAGTCTTATCGCGGCTGTAAAGCTCTACTGAGAATGAGCTCATAGGAGCGGGGAATGTTACGTCGATGCAGATGAACTCCTGAGGCTCGCTACCGCTCCAAGGTGAGTGATAGTAAGACTGAGCAGCAGAACCCTCGGTTCCTACCTTATCGCCTTGACCCCACTTACCGTCGCAGAGACGAGCAACTGTAGACTCGAAGCCCTCATTTGTCTCGGTGTGGTTAGCCCAGAGAAGATCCTCGGTAAGTTCAACTTCCTCACCGTTCTCATCATAGAGACGGAGCTCACCAAGAGCAATCATAGGCCAGTCACCGCTATCACCTGCTGTACCGAGGTGACGCTCGAGGAATGTCAAACGGATACCGTTAACTGCCTGATGGAGAACGATAGCTGAAGAGTTCCAAACAGCGTTGTTAGGATAATTGGGGCTGAGAGCAGCTGAAATGTTATCAACAATAGAGGGGAATGTCGAGAAGCGAAGAGCTGAAGCCAAGAACTGCTCGATAAGACCCTGAACCTGAGAGTAGTAGTTATCGATCTGTGCGGGGGTGAGTGTCTCCCAGTTAGACTCTACAGTTGTACAGATGTAATCAGCATCGTCAAGAATCTTCTGAGTTGAAATAGGCCACTTGCCCTCTGATGTAGCGTCGTAAGGAGGATTAACGAACTCGGTAGAGCCTCTCAACTCCTCAACCTGAGCCATATACAGATAAACGCGCTCGCTCATATAGTAGCTGATAGCTGTTGCAAGCTCATCCTTAGCTGCGAAGATACCTGCGATGTCATTTGCAGCAATAGCCTCCTCAGCTGTCTGGATAGCCTCCTCAAGAGCCTCCTTAGAGTCGGTTACGTTACCCTCGTGGTCGCCATACTGCTCAAGACGAGCCTTTGCGTCAGCGATTGTGGGGTTGATAACGTTCTCGCAGATTGACTGAACAGAGATAGGCTCAACTGTACCCTCGGCAACGTTTGCCTTGTTCAATTTGAAACCAAAGTCAACGGGGAGGTGGAAACCACCACTTACAAGATCACCAGCCTCGAGAAGCTCTTTGTTCTCGATTGAGAAGATCTTCAAGTTACCACGCATATCGTAACCTACGTAAACTGTCATAGGCTCATCAAGATCGTTCCAAGTCTCGTTTACATAAACGCGTGTAATCTCGGTAGAAATCTCGAACTCACCATCCTGACGGAGTGTGAATGTGAACTCACCAAGGTTAGAAGCTGTTGCGTGAGAGAATGCCCAACCGTTACCAGCATCTGCAACCCAAGCATTTGTCCAGTTATCGGGGTTAGTCAGATATGCACCTGTAACGGGAGCATAAATAACGAATTTACCCTCCTTAGCGGGGATAAGCTGCATAATGTTCTTGGGATTAGCCTCGGCTGCGTCACCTGTAGTAGCAACAGTAGGTGTAAGTGTTACGTAGATGTTACCGGGACCTGTTGTCTCTGTACCCTCGTCATTTGTATGAGAAGCGGGACCCTCAACATAGAATGTGAAGAGACCGGGAGCCTCAGAAAGAGCCTCAAGGCTGTTTACATCCTCACCAAGCTCGAACTGATACTCACCGTATGCCTCGGTGAAATCTACACCTGCGGGTGTAAGACCTGCCAATGAGGGACGGTTAACGTGCTGATTAGGACGTGTATACCAAATAACCTGGAAAGCGTCAACAGATTTTTCGAAAGCCATCTCAATATAGTGGTAACCACCGGGCTCTGTACCACCCCAAGAAGAGTGGAAGAAGTTATTGAAAAGACCGTCGTTAAGAGCAGGAAGACCTGCACCATCAGTACCTGCACCACCAGAGTTGTGGTCGGCATTAGAAGAAGGAGTATAAGGGATAGTGTCACCGTTTGCATCGAGGACGATCAACTCACCCATTGCAAAGAACGGACCACCACCAAACTGACCACCAATATTACCATTGGTGTTCTGTGTCTCAAGCACTGTTAAGCGCACACCGCTTGTACCGGGGTGATTGAACACCTTGGTAGCCACGCGATACTGAGTCACGCCATCAGACTGAACCTGAGTACCGGGAAGACCCTGTGCCAAGGTATGGCTCCACTCCTGCGCTGAAACACTTACGGCTGAGATAAGTGCCAAAGCACCTGCTAAAAATAGATTTTTTCTCATAAACATAAGTTTTAATTGATAAATAAAGGTAAAAAATTAAGTCTCTTTTAATAGTAATTCGGAAAAGGGTTCACGATTCCAAAATATTTCAAGGGGCAAAATTGGCATTTTTTTTTCAATCTACAAAGAAAAAAAGGCAAAAATTAATACAACAGCATGTACTTTAAAAGTTAAATACAAAACAAGCATAACATTAATGTTAAAAGTCCTATTTTATATAATAAAAATAAAAAGAAAAGAGAAGTTAAATAAAAAATTATTTCTACCTTTGCCCGACAAACCATATTGCAACAATAGGCTTCAAAGCAACAACACGAAAAAATAATTAACTTACCAATAATTTTTAAAACTATGAGAATGAGGAATCTACTCTTGACTTTGCTCGTTTCATTGATTGCAGCACCTTTGGCTGCTCAGTTGCAGGACGGCAAAATCTATCGCTTTATCAACAAAGCGAACACAAACATCGCAATGGAGGCATCTTCTCCTACCGACATCTATGGTTCGGCAAAAAGCGACAGATATTCACATTTGTGGCTTGCCGAGAAGCACCCCAACAACAGCGAAGCCTGGTCTTTGCGCAGCTTGGGTAACGGTTTGTATGTAACTCCAAGAGGTACAAGTACCATTTGGACTTTCAGCGCTAAGCCTTCGGCAAGCACAGTTCTCTACTGCCTCAGCACCGGCGGTAACTACTACACACTCAACTCGGTTAACAATGCTACTAACAGCACCTGTATGCACTACGCTACATCACAGGGCGGTGCCATCGTAGGATGGAATACCGGCGCCGAGGCCACACACTGGACAATTGAGGAGGTTACAATTGACGAGGAGGAGCTCAAGAAGAACTGGGATGAGTTGAACAAATTCAACGAGGTACTCACTCAAGAGTCTATCACAAAATGTGAGACAGCCCTTGCCAACCTCTTCAGCGACAAGGCCTGCACAACACTCAAGAAGAACTTTGCTAACGTAGCTGCTGTTGAGGCAGATGCCGACTATCAGGCACTCCCTGCCGAGCTTCAGGCTATGGTAAAGAAAGTTTACACCGGTGACTGGGCCGAGGCGAACCTCGACAGCAGCAAGCCCGGATGGGACAGCGAGCACGCTAAGCGTTTCCGTATACAGAGCATCGAGCCTTACAGTATCGCAGGTGAGGTTACCGACCGTTTCGGTATCAATGCCCACATTAATATGGACAACCCCACAGGTATGACAGGTAACTACCGTCAGCACGTATATATTATGGTTGAGGGCGAGATTAAAGATGGTGCCGAGCTTTATCTTGGTTCACTCGTTGGTCACGGTCTTTTGAGCACATACGAGAATGGTACACGCCTTCACGAGGGTCTTAACGTGATTCCTTTCCACGCTAACGGTAACACTCTTTACATCAACTACGTTGTTCACACATACCAGAATGGTGCGTATGCTCACAAGCTAAGCGACTATAAGGACCTTAAGGTACATATTGCCGGTGGTAACGTAAACGGTTACTATAATGCTGTAGGTGACTACCTATGGGGCGAGCCCGATGATGACGACGATTGGCAGTACTACGAGGACCGCACAAACACCGAGAGTGGAACAATTCTTGGAAAGCGTCAGATTCTTCACTTCACTATGTGGCCTACAAATGTTTCGGGCGAAGATGGTAATTACACCGAGAAGAACTGTATGTCACTCTATCTTCCCAACAACATCCAGGTTCCTGCAAGTACACCCGCAAAGCAAAAGGTTAACGCTTTGATTGAGGCTTGGGACCGTATACACCTGTCAGAGCTCGCCACAATGGGACTTCTGAGCAAAGCCGAGATGGACTCATTGAACGCCCTTTATCCCCGTTATAACAACAAATGGGAGAAGGCCGGTAACATCTACGACTATACAGATGCAATGTATGCCAACCAGAGCGGTATAGACTACAGCGAATATTTCAACCACCACGGTATTGCCCTTGGTAACTTCAGCGGTTACATGTCGGGAGGTTGGAGAAACTGTAACTACAACCAAAACACAATGAATAGCATCATTGGCGAGATTGCCACAAGCGCAGGCTCGACTTGGGGTCCCGCACACGAGATTGGTCACCAGCACCAGAGCGTATTTACCGTAAACGGTCTTACCGAGGTAACAAACAATATGCACTCTAACATTGCCGTATGGTATATGGGATTGGGAACTTCACGTGTTAACGGTACCGAGGGTAACCTCTCGGTTCTTTACGAGAAGAACTACAAGAATGGCCGTCACTTCCTGTTCCACGCTCACGACAATGGCAGCCAGAACCTCTGGACACAGACACAGATGTACTACAAGCTATGGATGTACTACCACCTTGCAGGACACAAGACCGACTTCTTCCCCACTCTCTTCGAGCTTAACAGACGTGACAGAATGAGCAGCAACAACCTTGGTTGGATTGATGGCAAGGGCCACGCAAGCGGTACAGCAAGTATGCTCAAATATTACAAGCAGGCTTGTCAGGCAGCAGGTGAGGACCTCACCGAGTTCTTCCGCGCACACGGTTTCTTCTTCACTCTTAACCAGGTAGAGCGTGGCGACTACTCGACCAGCTTCTACACACAGACACAAGCCGAGATTGATGCAGCTATTGCCTGGGTTAAGGCAAAGGGTTACAAAGAGAACCTTGCTCCCCTGTTTATCAACGACTGTGTTGCAACACCAACATACAGCCACGATGGTAAGACAAAACGCAGCTATTGGGATCCCGAGACAGGCAATGGCAAGAATGCTACTATCGGTATGTACACAACCTGTATGGACAAGTCGGTAAAAGCAGAGGGTTACCTATATAACTATAGTGGAACAACACTCTCTATCCTTCACAAGAACGCATCAGGAGCTGTCGGTTTCATCGTTTACAGCAACGACGAGCTCATAGCCTTCACCAATAACTACACTGTAAATATGCCTTCGGTAAAGGGTGACATTCAGGTTTACGCAGTTCAGGCCGACGGTGCAAAGGTACAGATTCTTTCTGCAGCCGAGGGTGGTAGCGAGGAGGAGCAGCGTACAGCTCTTAACTCGGCTATCAATGCAGCAGCAAAGGCTCTGAGCTATGTTACAACAACAGGTAATGAAGTTGGTTACTATCACGAGGAGTCGGTTAAAGATCTTCGTGCACTCCTCGATGGCGCCAAGAATGCCTATAACAACAAAGACCAGAGTGTAAAGACATACGGTCAGTGGGCAGTAGCTCTTACAAACGAGATTAACCGTATTGCATCGGACAAGTACAGCATGGTTAACATCAAGGAGCTTAATCACTTCACACTCACCAACAAGTCGGGTGCATTGGCTTACTACAACTCGGGCCTTAAGGCTACCAGCGCATCACAGGTACCTGCATCAAGCGACGACCGTCGTTGGGAGTTCGTATCTACCGGTAACCCCGATGAGTTCTACATCAAGAACGTAGGTCAGAACAAGTACATCACCAACATCAGCAACAACCAGGCAGCTACAATGACCAGCACAAACGTTCTGAGTGCAGCCAAGTTCACTGTAATGTATAATGGTAACGGAACACTCAGCTTTGCACTCACAGGCGACGAGAGCGCAGCGCTTAACGTAGCAGGCGACAAGAGCATCATCGGTTGGGCAGCATCGCACGCCAACTCACAGTGGAAGGTTACAATCGTTGCCGATAATGCAAGCGAGGTTGAGAAGGAGTACCTTAAAGATATTATGGTCGAGGCTCAGCGTACTATTGACGAGATTGGTACAGTAGAGGGCGACAAGGTTACATTCAACAGCGATGTAAATGTTATAGCCGACAATACAGCTGCTCTCACAGTGGCACTCAACAACCTTCTACAGGAGGCCGAGGAGAACTTTGAGACAGCGCCTAACCTCCTCTATTACATCGACCACCTCACAGCAGCAATAGAGGCACTTGAGGGAACATACGTTCTGAGCCCCGTAGCAAGCGCCAACAATATCATCACTTGGTACTATATCAAGGACATTGCCAACGGAACATACTGCGGTGTAGACACCGAGAACAAGACCGCGGCAAAGAAGATGACAGTATCGAACACCGAGGATATCGAGCGCGAGAACCGCGACTTCTGGTGGGGATTCGAGGCTACAGGCAACGAGGGTGAGTACAAGATTTTCAATGCAGGTCAAGAGGTATTCATCTACAATACAAAGCAGAACTATATGAAGGTAGATGGCGCAAGCGACGCGGCAGTATTCACCATAACCGTTGACAAAGAGAATTTGGGTGTTGTCATAACACAAGGCACCAAGTACTGGAACAATGGTGTAGCAGGTAACGTATCGTTGAAGAGCACCAAATCATACTGGAAGTTGGAGAAGGTAACCGTAGAAGAGGGCAGCTTCACCGGCATCGAGGAGATTATCGAGAGCGAGGGTACAAAGGCAATTTACGACCTTACAGGCCGTCGCATCAACGAGATTACCGTTCCCGGCATCTACATTGTAAATGGTAAAAAGGTATTAGTAAAGTAAAAAGCCCCACCCCGACCCTCCCCAAAAGGGAGGGAGAGAGTGAGCTAACAAAGCTTAATCCTTATATATATATGAACAGGCAGTGTGATTATGCACACTGCCTGTTTGTTTTTATTACTGTCCTATAAAAATAGAATAATCCCCAAAAGTGCTATTGACGAAGCTAATATTGCCACTTTTACAACGAAAATACTACGGGACATT
>JAGCKB010000266.1 GCA_017647725.1 Bacteroidaceae bacterium | reverse complement strand
TAATGAATAAGTTACTTCAAATAAATGTTACGGCCAATTGGGGTTCTACAGGTAAAATTGCAGAGGATATAGGCAAGGTTGCTATGTCCAACGGTTGGGAGAGTTATATTGCATACGGAAGAGATACTAATCCTATAAGTACCTCTAAACTTATTCCCATAGGGAATAAATGGGATATGTATTACCATGGGCTGCAAACACGCATATTCGATAAGCACGGACTTGCTTCAAAAAAAGCAACAAGAGATTTCATTGAAAGAGTAAAACAAATAGACCCGGATATAATACATTTGCACAATATTCATGGTTATTATATAAATTACGAAATTCTTTTCGACTATCTATCAAAAGCCCAAAAACCTGTAGTATGGACACTGCACGATTGTTGGCCATTTACCGGACATTGTGCACATTTCGATGCTGTGGGATGTAATAAATGGAAAACAGGTTGTTTAAATTGCAAACATAAAAATACTTTTCCTACGGCTAAAATATTATGTAATTCGGCCAATAATTACATAAGAAAGAGGAAGGCTTTTACTTCGGTCAAAAATATGACATTTATACCGGTTTCTGACTGGCTATCTAATTTCTTAGATAAATCTTTTTTGAATGAATACCCCAAAAGAACAATACATAATGGTATTGACATAAATGTTTTTTCTCCTGCAAACATAGACAAAGATAAAAAAAACAGGTTCTCAATAGTAGGTGTTGCAAGCGTATGGAGCGAAAGAAAAGGAATGAATGATTTTATAGAGCTAAGAAAGCAACTTCCCAATGAATATGAAATAACACTTATTGGTCTAAACAAGAAACAGATAGATAGTTTGCCTAGTGGTATAAAAGGTATTGCACGAACAAACAGCCTTACAGAGCTTATTAATTATTACTCATCTGCCGATGTTTATGTAAACCCGACATACGAGGATAACTTCCCTACGACCAATATTGAAGCACTCGCCTGTGGAACACCTGTTATCACATACCGTACAGGAGGAAGTATAGAGGCTGTAGATTCACAGACCGGATATATTGTAGAACAAGGAGATATATCAGATTTAGTCAATAAGATTGTTCAAACATGTAACAATAATAATAAACTAGAAACAAGAAAACTTTGTCGTGAACGTGCCGTTAAGTTATACAATAAAGAAGATAGATTTATGGAGTATATCGAACTATATAATTCATTATTAACCAAATAATTCTTAATATAAATAAGAACACAATTAACAAAATAACAAGTTATCCCAAGAAGTCTAGATTTCTTGGGATAACTTGTTATTACATAAGAGACTATTCAGTATCAATAGCAGCAAGCAATTTATCGGCTACGACTGTAGCATCTGTACTTCCAATTCCTGTCATTAGACGGTCAAGAAAATTACGGATCTCGCTAACTAGTGAGCGCATATAAAAAAGAATATTAGCTGTAAGTGGGACATTACCATCTTTAAATTCCTCAATACCATAGTCACTATTTATATAGTTTGGTGCTATGGCTGTGTGTAATGTGTATTCTTCTGGTATTGCTAGTTCATAGAAAAGTTTAACACCACGTAATGTCTCTTTAAAGTCACTTGCACTTTTATCTACAAATTTATCATTTCTTATGTAAACAAGACTACTTTCATAATGTGACATTATACAATTATCAGTAATCCCACCAAGATTCCAAGAAATACTTGTATATTTATCACATATCATTTTCAACTTTGGAATATTAGTTTGCTGTACTCTACCATAATAGAGGCCTATATTAGGAAAATCCAGATAGCGAAACCAAGTAATATTACCTAAATCTATGTAGGATATTTTTTTGTAATACTTCATTCTCTCAAGGTCAATAAAATCTTGTACCATTTTTCCGCTTGTAGAAATTCCAGCCAATCCCCACTCACTCATTTGCGGTATCTTTGGTAATAAAATAGTGCTCTCTATGTATGGTTCATAATCGGTTGCCGGGCGGTCGCCACTCCAATGCAAGTGGGCACATAATTTGTTTGTCTGTGGTGTAACCACAAGCAGGTAACCATTTATTTGCGGTACATAGCTATTATAGGTGGTATCTTTCTCTAATTTTTGCAGGTAGAGTTCGCCATCGGTTTCCAAAGGATTTAAAGGAGTAAGATAGACCTCTACTCCACTATCACTCCACTCCTCGCCCTGGCCATAGCCTATGACATAGCCATTGTTCTCGCCTACACCTATCTTGCAAGGTAGACATTCCACAATAGCCACAGAGGTGTTCGCGCTATCGGTTATTACTCCACCGGCAACAGTCTTTTCTACCAATATTTTTGCAGGGTTAATTTGATTAAAACCGGTGCTTTTGTACTCTGTTGGTGCCTGGGCAAAATTTAACCCCTGGGGCAATGCACCCATAGTTGAGAATATTCTATCGCACTCCTCTTTTGTAGGCTCTTTTCCGGCACCAAACATCTCTGTCAGGTCTATTAAAAGCCAATTCTTCACATACATTGTATGCGACTGTTGGTCGGACGTCATTAGACGTATTGTAGCCTTTTTAACGGTATAGGTATTGCTCCCTCTATGGCTGATGAAACTCCATTTATGGGTATCGTATAATACATTCTGATTAAGTCCACCATCTACCGAAATTCTAATTGTATCTCCATCGCAATTGTATACGTTAGCACAAGGATAATAAATATGTGAATAGATATTTGTAACATCATTACTGTTTACAGAGCCGTAAATAGAATTCTTGGATGTGACAGTTAGAATTCCATTATGCAAATTTCCGGAAGCCGTTTCATATTTAAAACTTGTAGAATTGGCAAATGTTCCGTCGACAAGGTTTTTCACGATGTTTCCTCCAATCTGTTTTAGTGTAGCGACACCGTTTCCAATGGTTGTTTCACCGGCTGTACTGCGCTTAATAAATGTGGCGGTATCGTTTTTTCCATGTGAGCTATAAACTTCACGTGCTACACCTACAATGGTATTACCATTAATAATATCTTTTTTCTCTTGCGAAACTTTTTTTTCTAATTCAGCAATATTATTCAGTTCATTGCGCAGTTCTGTATTTAGCTTTTGCTTTGTTATTGCGCCATCCATTATATCGCTTGCCGACTTTCCGCCTACTCCACTCCACGCGCTCCAAATATTAATGCCGTTGCTATTTGTTCGGTTACGGGTATAGATGTTTGTTACCCCATCAGAGTCGGTAACAGTAAGCACCTGCCCAATAGCATTATCCTTTAATCGGTCGCAACTGTGGTTGGTGGATGTTACTTCGAGATAGGCCGATAGTCTCCCTTGCGAAACATCTTCGGGGAATCCCTCGGAATGGGTTACATCGCAAGCCCCTATCTTGTAGTGTCCCGGGGTTACCAGGGCATCGAGCGTGTGCTCGTTCATTCTAAGACCTTTATCGAGTTCTTTACAGTCTAATTTTCCTTTTGTTTTTCTTTTCATAGTTGTTTCTGTTAATATTGGGAACTGATATAAATTTGTGTCACAAAAGTAGTGTGACACTCAATTATTATTGTTGCGATATTATAACAAAACTGCACGGTAAGATGTAATTGCCGGGAATATTGTTCCGTATCCATACCCCATAAGCAGTGCCCGCAACCGAGGTAATGAGTAAAGCAATGATTCGGGCTCCTACCCGCAATGAGTTTTATCAATAAGTATAAATATGTTTATCGCGTGAAAAGTAGGGGCAATGAAAAACAAATCGAGGTAACGTACTCCCTCCCCCAGCGGGTACTCCCTCTAAATCTTCAGAGGGAGAGTTTATGCTGCTCCAACTCAATTCTTAAATTACGTTAAAATTAACCAAATAAAAAATCATCTTCTTTAGTCAGCGGTTATATTAGTAGTGCTATTAATGAAACTACTATTATTGAACATCAAAAAGAGAGAAAAATGACAAGAGAAGAGTTTTTGGCAGAGCTGACTGCTGCCAAACCTGTATTAATGCGATATGCGCTCTATTTCGCAGGCAACAAGGATGATGCCGAAGAGTTGCTGCAAGAGGCAATTGTACACGCGTATATGGCGCACACCAAATTTAAACAAGGAACGAATTTTACTAATTGGATGATAACGATAATGAAAAACGAACACCTGAACTCAACTGAAAAGAAAAGGAATGCCATAAGTTATACCGAATATATGGCGGCGGTAAAAAATATGGAGAATAACACACCCGAACAGCAGACTGTGGTGCACGACTTACAAAAGTTCATAGAGAAAATGCCAAGCGAGCTAAAGGATGTAGTAAAATTAAGGATTCAGGGAATGAGTTACGATGAGATCTCCAAGAAACTGAATCTGCCAATTACAACTATAAAGAACCGG
>JAGCKB010000265.1 GCA_017647725.1 Bacteroidaceae bacterium | reverse complement strand
GATGCTGTGCGCGATAATACCTCTTCGGGTAGTGCGAATGTGGCGCTTTCTGTAGGAACTATTGTCAGTCACGACCGCTTTGGAGTGGGACAGGTGCTCTCGCTCGAAGGTAGTGGAGATAATGCAAAGGCAAAAATCCGCTTCAAAAATGCGGGAGAAAAAATATTGTTACTTCAATTTGCAAAACTAAAAGTGGTACAATGATTCAGTCGTTGTATCTATAATATTATATAAATATGAATAAGGAACAGATTATGCAGGTGCCATCGCCCTGTTATGTGATGGAAGAGGTACTCTTGCGTCGTAATTTGGCGCTTATCAGTCGCGTTGCACGCGAGTCGGGTGCCGAGATTATTCTTGCTTTCAAGGCTTTTGCTCTTTGGAAGAGTTTTCCTATTTTTCGCGAGTATATAAACTCGGTTACTGCAAGTTCTATCCACGAGGCGCGTTTGGCATACGAGGAGTTTGGAAGTAGGGCGCACGCCTTCTCGCCGGCATATATCGACTCGGAGTTTGATGATATGATGCGCTACTGTAGTCATATATCATTTAATTCATTGTCGCAGTATAATCGTTTCTATGAGCGTACAAAGCAGTCTCCTCAGTCTGTGTCGTGCGGAATAAGAATAAACCCCGAGTATTCCGAGATTGAGACCGAGCTTTATAATCCTTGTGCTCCTGGTAGCCGCTTCGGCGTTACAGCCGACCTGCTGCCCGATGAACTGCCCCAGGGTATTGAGGGCTTCCACTGTCATTGTCATTGCGAGTCGAGCTCTTTCGCGCTAGAAAATACTCTTGTGCACATAGAGCAGAAGTTCGGAAAATGGCTTAATAGAATAAAATGGCTTAATTTGGGTGGTGGTCACCTGATGACACGCAAAGATTATGATGTAGAGCATCTCATAGGACTTCTTAAGGGGCTCAAGCAGCGTTATCCTAATTTACATATTATCCTGGAACCGGGTTCTGCGTTTGCTTGGCAGACGGGCTCGCTTGTATCGACGGTAGTGGATGTAGTAGAGAGTCGCGGCATACGTACTGCGGTCCTCGATGTTAGCTTTACCTGTCATATGCCCGACTGTCTCGAGATGCCATATCAGCCGGCCGTTATCGGTGCCGAGACTCTGGACCCCGATGCGGTAAAGGGTGCTCCCTTTGAGCAGAATATTTATCGTTTAGGTGGCAATAGCTGCCTTAGTGGTGATTATATGGGTAGCTGGAAGTTTGAACGACCTCTTTCTGTTGGCGATAGAGTGGTGTTCAAGGATATGATACACTATACAACGGTAAAGACAAATATGTTCAATGGTATCTCGCATCCCTCGATTGCAATGTTGCACGCAGATGGACGATTAGAGATGTATAAAGTGTTCGGTTACGAGGATTATCGCGACCGAATGTGCTAATAAATGCTGTTTTTTCTCCCCAAAAAGGGTGTTTGGGGAGAAAAAATGCATTTTTTCTAAAAAAAACATTGAAAAGTTTTGCAGATTACAAAAATTACCGTACCTTTGCACCCGTTGAAAGAGCACAGCTCACGAATCTTAAGCGAAGATTCATATAGTGGGTGGCTTAGAATGGCACAATACGGAAATAGCTCAGTTAGTAGAGCGCAACCTTGCCCCAATAAAAATTAGGGTAATAACCTTGGCAAGGTGAGTTCTGAAAATTGAAATATAACGTAAGTAATGCGGAAATAGCTCAGTTGGTAGAGCACAACCTTGCCCCAAGAAAATTAGGGTAACAACCTTGGCAAGGTGAGTTCTAAAAATTGAAATATAACGTAAGTAATGCGGAATTTTCGTGCAAGTGAGTGCACAAGAGTTTACTCTTTTGCCGAGCGCAGCCGAAAATCTCGTAACCTTAGAAAAGTTTGCGGAAATAGCTCAGTTGGTAGAGCACAACCTTGCCAAGGTTGGGGTCGCGAGTTCGAGCCTCGTTTTCCGCTCAAAAATCAAACAACGCGTGAACCGTAGTGTTTACTAATTGCCCAGGTGGCGGAATGGTAGACGCGCTCGTTTCAGGTGCGAGTGTTGAGAGACGTGCAGGTTCGAGTCCTGTTCTGGGCACTCGGTGCTGCGCGAAGTATTTTGGAATGGAGAAGTGGCGGAATTGGTAGACGCGCTACTTTGAGGGGGTAGTGACCGTTGGGTCGTGTGAGTTCGAGTCTCATCTTCTTCACCAAGTAATAATGCGGAATTTTCGTGCAAGTGAGTGCACAAGAGTGTGCTCTTTTGCCGAGCGCAGCCGAAAATCTCGTAACCTTAGAAAAGTTTGCGGAAATAGCTCAGTTGGTAGAGCACAACCTTGCCAAGGTTGGGGTCGCGAGTTCGAGCCTCGTTTTCCGCTCTTGTAAAGACAGCTTATGGCTGTCTTTTTTTTATGTCTGTAGCTGTAGTCGCTTGATTCAGGGTGCAGTTGGCGGTAATAATATACTCCAGAGCGGACTGATTTACCGGTGCAACAATTATGTATTGCCGATTTGTTTTCGTGCGTCAATTCTGCGGCACTATGCAACGACCGAACAATCGCCACCAATACCCTTGCGCCATTGAATATAAGCACCTTGCACGGCCTTCCAAATTTACCCCTTCTCATTTGCGTTGTGATTTAATAGTTTAGACTATTATCAGAGTAGGAGCATTTTTGGTTTTTGGTTGGATGATTGCGTTATTGTATGCCTACCCCTCCCCTCCCCGCATACACAAATGCGACAACAGGTGATAACTATGTTATAACTAGACTTTAATGATATGGCAACTACTATCACTAATAGTTAGTTGCATTTTTTTGCCCCTTATTATTAAAAAAAATCTCAATCTTATTTGCAGATTCAAAAAGTAGTAGTATATTTGCATTATACAAGTTGTTTAATACATAAAGAATACTGCAAGTATGGAGAACGATGTAATGATAACTGAACTGCTAAATGCGTGGGAAGAGACCTACAAAAAAGGACAACTAACCTTCTGGGTGTTTCTATCTCTGAAAGAGAGCAATAAATGCGTAGAAGAGATAAAAGAGTTTGTTGAGAAGATGTCGGAGGGTTCGATGTCTTGCGAAGAGCAAAGCCTATACAGAAATTTGCGAAAGTTCCTAAATTTAGGAATTGTCGCATATGATAGTAAGCGTGTCAGCAAGGGACCAGATAGAAAATACTACTATCTGACAGAGCTTGGTAAGGAGCTGTTTCAGCTCTTCGTTGAACGAAATATCAAGATATTTACAAAAGAATCCATTATAAACCTTTTAAATTAGTAAGTTATGAAAGCATTGACAATCAGATTGGGACAGTTTGCAATTTGCGCATTAGTTTTGACCGTGTTATTCCGATATGCTCTAAACTTATGCATCGAGTCGAACAGTGTTATTGGAACAACTACCTGCTCCATTGTGTATGGAGGTATAATGTTTCTTTTCGGCTGGTATTTTGGAACGAATGATGCCAAGGAGAATGAGGTGCACGACATCGGTTTCAGATATCATTTAGTGACCTATATTTTATGTATTGGTATTGGATACGGAATTCATTATTTTGGATGGAATGCAGAGAGCCTGCGAGCAATGACCATTACCGCAATCTCATGGGGAATAGGCCTTCTTGTTCATTTTATCTTCTATCTCATCGAACAACGCAAGACAATAAAAGGATACGCCAAGGACGAGATCTTCCAATAAATGACAACGGCGACTGCTCAAATGAGTGGTCGCCATTGTCATTTTAGTTATTTTTACAATAACCCCTTAAACCTCAATTCAATTTATTTGCTAACTTTGCAGAAACTTTTGGTAAAGTTATATGAAACAATATATATTGATTTTAATTGGAGTATTGTGCTTGCAGGCGTGTGTAGTCACTAAAAGCATCAAATATGGGAGTGCATCGGTTGACGACTACTCTGTATTTGAGCTGGACACTGTTGCAAGAGGATTGCGTACCTTTGAGTTTGCAAATGCCCAACAGAATAACACACTCATAGATACTCTAAGATTTGACATACACCTCTCTAAAGCAGACAATCTGCTTAACTTGACTCTCCGAGAGGCGATGGATTATATGGATGTACCATCTGCTGCAATAGTAATTCAAAACGACACCATTCTGTTTGAGCATTATAGCGGCGGTTGGGACGGAGATAGCCAATCGTGCATCTTCTCGGTAACAAAAACAGTTACAAGCTTGCTATGTGGTATCGCACTCAAAGATGGCTACATAAAGAGTTTGAGTGATCCTGTGACAGATTATGTGCCCGAACTTAAAGATGCAGATCCAAAGTTCGCTCAGCTGAAGATTGAACATTTACTTGATATGAAGGCGGGGCTCAAATTCAATGAGAATTATAGTTGGAATCCATTCTCAAAAATAGCAAAACTATATATGGGTAACAATACCCTCAAAGTCCTACAAAGCCTAAAATTTATCAACACTCCTGGCGAGAGCTTTTCATACGACTCTGCCACAACGGCAATACTTGGAGTTGTTATTGAGAGAGCAACTGGAAAACATTATGCACAATACCTATCGGAAAAGGTATGGCAACCACTCGGTATGGAGCGTGATGCGCTAATTGGACTAGATAGTAAGAAATCCCATACGGCAAAAAGTTTCGCAGGCTTAACTACGAATGTTAGAGATTTAGCAAAGATTGGTAGATTGTTCTTGGAGAACGGGGTGTGCGATGGAGAGAAAATTGTAGATCCAACATTTATTCAGCGCTGTTTTAGCACGCATATTTCTGGCATATCAGGCAAAGGACAAGGGCGATATTCTTACTCTTGGTATTGGGGAGTTGCAGATGAGGAAAATGGTAAACGAAAGTTTTTCGATACACTAGAAGAGTTAGAAGTTTACTATAAAGACCACCCGGATAAGAGTATTAATCGGATATTCAAAAACCCAAATAATGGCTATTTTGCTGTATTGCATAATGGCGGATTCTGGGGTTTTGGGCTCTATGGCCAGGTACTATATGTCAATCCAAGCAAGAATATGATAGCGGTATATCTTGGCGCCGACCGCCTTAAAGATTTTGATATACTCTTTGAGCAATTGAGTACTTATTTGAACTAATAATTCCAACAAGAAAACAATGGCGACTACACAACCGAACTGAATGCTCTAAAAAGTTTTGAGAAAGGTTATAAACATACAAACTTTCTCAAAACTTTTTACAAGATCGAACCAAAATAGCGAATCTCTATTGGGTTTTATCATCGGCCGCATTTGAGCCGTAACTTTGTAAAGTCCTTATTCTTAATAACTTTGCATCCTGTATAGGAAAATAACCAACGCCCTCTAATGCTCGCAGATAAACGCTAACGCTCACAAATAGCGACATAAAATCCCACAAACATAGACGAATAAATCTCGAAAGTTAGACTCGACTTTCGGGATTTATTATACTTTAATGTCTTCAACAAAAATATCTCACCAAGTTTGCAATGGTGTGCAACGAGGCGCAATGAGTTGCAACGAGCCGCAATAACAGGGCGAATAAAATTGTACTTTCTACAAAACAGCATTGGTTGTCGGTGGCGAAAGTCGTTCACAACTTTTTTTACAAAAAAAATCACCAATTCTCAAACGTTATTACTAACACCCCTCT
>JAGCKB010000264.1 GCA_017647725.1 Bacteroidaceae bacterium | reverse complement strand
GATGTAATAAGAGAAATATATTATATCGACAAATAGCAGTTTGTAAAGCACTGATTTTCAGGTAGGGAAGCAAGTAAAAAGAAACTTGTTTCCCTATTTGTTTGTTAAAACTTGTCAAAAAAGAATGGTGATTCGGCATAATTCGTTGACAAGGGGCAGCTCATTTTAGAGCTGTTTTACTATGATATTTGGCAATTTCGAGGGTTATTCAAAAATAATAATTAAGTTTGCATCCAAATAGGTATATCCTACGCTGATATTGCAGCCATAGCGACAGAATGAAAGAATTATTTTTTAAATCTCCCGTAAATGAAATTGTTCAATAGTTTTCATCTTTTTAGAAAAGCATTTGTAGCAACCAAGCGCGAGATTTTCGCCTCACTTATGATACTGCTGCTGATAACGGTAGCATTTACAATTGTTATGTGGCTTTCGGAAAAGAGCTACAACAGCAATTACTCTTTTATTGACGCTCTTGTGTGGATAGTTGTAAAATATGTCGAGGACCCTGCCGACGTAGCGACACCTCCTGTAACGTTTTTGGGACAAATTGTGGGAACAATGGTAGGTGTGCTGGGTGTAGCTATTTTCGCAGTGCCCGCCGGTCTCATTGGTTCGGGTTTGCTCGATGCTATGGAGGATGATAAGAACAAGGAGAAATTGGCAGTAAACAGCGCGAGGTTACATAAGCGCTTCCGTCGCATATCGCAGTCGGCATCGTGGATACGCAATAAAGAGGGACTCAAGAAAACTCTTACATTCGTTCCGCGATACAGGACATACGAGCACATTCAGGTGAGGACAGGGATGACCGATGCCGAGATTGTAGAGACAGTGAGAAACTGCCCTGATATGCGTCTGATTGACCTTGGCTCAACGCAGCGCGATGACGACAAGCAGCAGAGTGGCCTTGCTGTGGCTCACTTCCCCTTGAACAATGAATATGGATGTTACATCGACCGCAGCTCCGATGTTACCATTGTGGCACCTGTTGCCGTTACCGAACCCGGAACAGGACATTTTGCGTTCAGCCTTGCAGCGATGGGAGGGTTTAACTATGTGAGCAAAGAGCTGGCTCCTAACCCCGATGATCCGTTTGGGTTCTACTCTATGAAAAAGAGCAACCTTGCACTCATAGGCGATGAAAAGATGAAGCGCGAGGTGGAGTTACAGGCTATGCATTTTTTGGATGACCTTGACAGGCTTAAACAGAAGAGCGAGGCTGCCGGTCGCAAACATTGGTTCATATTTGTTATGGGCACTACAAAATCGGTCGATTATCAGGTGCATTTCTGGCGTCTGGCTACCGACAAATCCAAGACACTTGCGCACCGCATTGTAAAGTGTGCCGAGTATGGCAGCACGGTGCTTGAAGAGGGCGAGGAGGTGATGCAGAATATCTTCAGAGCCACGAAAGAGGCTCTTGCCAAGTTCGAGGTAACAATAAACAGCAAGAAACAGCCCGTTGAGGTGTGTATGGACAACGAGAATATACTAAAGGGGGTACTCCCCTCCAACATAATGCGTCGCGTGGGCGGCGGAAGCTCCTGCAATGCATTTACCCTGCGCGTGGGTTATGAGATTTTGATGTTCCACAACATCCATCTGCTCATTGTGAAGGAGATTGCCGATATCATCAGAGCGCAGGTTGAACCCACTCACGAGATACCCGCAGAAGCAATAAAATGCTTTACAAAAGAGGGTGACGGCTTTGCCGACGACTATAACGGCAATGAGGTATTTGAGCACAATCCCGAAAAGCTTAAGAAAATGATAAAGATGTGCAAAAAGGAGCTTGAGCATCAATACAAGGATAGGTATATTATGTAATATTTAAGAATAACAATTGACCGACAATAACATTTAATATGAGAAGAATTTTTACCGCACTATTTCTATTTTTGTCGTCGCTATACTGTGTGGCGCAAGTAACCAATAATGCTATCAGTTTCGAAAGGAACGGCAGGCTTTCTTTAGGCATCTTACAGAATGAAACACCCGATTCGGGAGCTACATTGCAACTATGGATGAATGCGAAACACTGGATTCCCAGTGCAAATGTAGTAACCTGGGGCAATGCCTTGACAGTTCAGTTGGGCACTCCCGGTGTGCTTGTGATTGGATGCGGGGATGATAAATTTACATTTTCCGATGCTAAATTAATGTCGGGAAATTGGGCTCACATAACATTGTTGCTCAACGCCGGAAAGCTCACTTTGCTTGTTAATAATGCCAATGAACAGAGTGTCTCTCTTTCCGACATATTCTCTTTTCCACAGGATGAGGCACTGCTACTCGGTGGCGGTTTCTATGGTTCTATAGACGAGGTGCGTGTGTGGAACTGTATCCTCCCCGCCGATTACAATCGTTATTGGAACAATACTATTGACAAATTGAACCCATCGTGGCAGCATCTTGCAGGCTATTGGAAGTTCGACCAATGGCGTCTTACTGCCAATGTTTATGATTATAGTGAAAACGGACACAACGGAACATTCAGTGCAACGGGTGTATCGCGCGTTGCTGTAACCGACAATCCTCATTTTGTATATCGTCGTAATCTTGCCTACTCCGATTGCAGTCGTTTCTTCGACCGAGGCATACAGCAAGGACAATATCTGAAAAGCAATGTGATAAGTATGATTGGTGCTACTGCACAGGCAGATGGCTCGCTTAAATACAAACAGCCCGATAATAAGGGCGTTGTGAGCAACGGTGCTTATATTGCCGAGTACAAAGGGCGTCACGGTGTGCTCGACCTTGCAGGCAATGGCGCACAGATGAATGTTGGCAAGGAGTCACTCATCGCTTATAATAACAATGTTTATCTTGCGACTACACAGAGCTATACATTTATGACCTGGCTGTCGGTTGACGAGTGGACTCCCGATGCCTATCTCATTAAAAAAGAGAGCAACGCGAATAATGGAATATCTCTGCGAATGGGCGACGCAGTTGGTAAGTTCATTCTTCGCTGTAACGGTATTGAATTTATTTACAATACCCAACTGTCACTTGGGGAGTGGCATCACATTGGTTTCTCGACCAATGCTGCCACTGTTGGCAAAGAGTTCCTGTTTGTTGTCGACGAGACAACTGTGAGCCCTGAGTATTCTCACACAAAAGCAGCCACAACAGCACTTACGAATCTGCAATCGACCGACTGTATAATTGGTGAGGACATTGATGGAAAGCTTGATGAGACTATTACCTGGTCTCAGAGCTTCAATGCAGCAAATATCATTGCTCAGGGAAACATACCGCTTGAACCGGGCATAGGAAAGGTTATTCAGGGTGCATACTCGCGCAGTGTCGATGGTTTCTGGAAATATGACCTGCCCGATGAGTTGGGGCGTGACAGTTACTCTACACCCGAGTGGTTCAGAATGATAAAATCGGCCTTCGATGGATACGAGGGAGCTTGCGTTACCATAAGCCTTGACAAGTGGGCCGATGATTTTTTCAACAAAATAAACAATAACGCCCAATATCGACAGAAGCTGGCCGATGCAATTTCGGCGATGGGCAACGAACCTTTCCTCGATGGTGTGGACTACGATTTTGAATGGAATAACAATTGGAGCGGAATAGGTGATTTGTGCAGAATAGTACGTTCAAAATTAGAGCCAGGAAAGATACAGGCAGTCTCGCCGCACGAGTTGTATTATAATTTCCCTGTCGATAAAATGCAATATGTCGATTATTTCAATTTCCAGGACTACGGTCCCGCCAACAAAAACATATTCAACTTCGACAATTATAAGAGCTTCTTTATCAAAGCAAAAAATCACGGTTACCCCGTCGACAAGATAATGCTTTCATACGCTACAACAACAAGCGGCGCAATGAACAGCAGCGGAGGACGCCCTGCAAATACTCATCCTGAATTTTATCCGACAGGATGGCGCTCTATGCCCTATAAGACTTTCGCGTATAACCAGAATTCCTATAATGTAGGCGGCGGACTGACACGTTATTTTACAGGTATGGAGCAGGTGTGGTTGCGTAGTGAATATATGAATAATAATGGCTGTGCCGGTATTTTCTATTGGGATATGGGTAATGACACTCCAGAGAGCAACGACCCTCGTTCGCTTGCCACATTTGCATCCTATGCCATAAACAGTAATGTACAAAAAATCATAGAAAAAGTGGATATTGCAGCCGAAGCTCCCGAGGAGTATGTCGTTGAAGAGGAGAGCGCTACCGAATATTATCGCATACGTGGCGCTGCCGAGGGGCACACAACACACTATCTTTATCAAAATGGCGATGAGCTTTTTGCCGGCGAAAAAGGTAGTGACGTCAGCAGCATCTTCTGCTTGGAGCCTATTGCCGATAGCGACACCTATTATTTAAAAGCCAATGACGGCCGATATATCCAAGATCGCAGTGAGCTTAAATCGACAAGTTCGGTATATCGCTTTGGCAAGGAGCCTGTCTCATACAGCCTGAAAGGCAGCGAATATAGTTATCCCGAGGGGCACTACTGTCTTGAGCAGACATATTTCACTCCCAACAAGAGCGGATTTACCGACGTACAACGCTGTCTCAAATGTAATGGGAACAATGAGGGTGTTTCAACATGGGGACCCTGGACAGCTGCTTCGCATTGGAGTATAGAGCCGGTTTACGGTTACGATATATATACATTATCTCTTACCGATGTAGAGGCGGTTACCTGTCTGATTGAAGGTTATACAGGCAGCAGCGTAATATATGATGGTGGATTTATTGTCCTTTCGGCAGGTGAGGAGATTACCCCCAAAGCCATTGCTTCGGTAGATAACGAAGAGATAGCCGTCTCCATAGATAAGGACAAGAAAATAATTACAGCGGTAAGTGGAGGCATTTCAGGCATCAATACTATCAGCAAAGAGAGCTCCTCGACAGCCATATACGACCTTACCGGACATCGACTCAAGGAGATTACAGCACCTGGTATATACATTGTAAATAAAAAGAAAATAGTCATCAAAGCAAAGTAAGCCCAAGAAGTATCTTTATTTGATTATTGAAAAGAAACCGAATAGAACAAAAGCAAAGAAATAAAAAACAGCTCTGTTTTTCGGCTTAATAAATTCACCCGCAGCCTTTTCCCAACGGAATTAGCTGCGGGTGTTGTGTAAAAATGGTGGTGCACAATATCCGTTGCGTTTCCTGAAATTTGCAATTTTACAAACTTTAACACATTGCCAAATATCTGGTTTTCACACAATTATAAACAAATTTCAACAAAACAGTCGATTGACTTTGAATTTCTATCCTCTTGTTTCTATATTATGTAAAAAATGAATAGAATAT